>CAYYMY010000007.1:0-7910 GCA_964473095.1 uncultured Oscillospiraceae bacterium
CTTCGTCTTCATCACCAATCACCCACCATTCATAGCCTGCAAAGGCTACCGTGCTACTGTTTACCGTCAGGCTTGCAGTTCCGCTTTCCATTTCCGCTGCGTATACGGGCAAGCCAGTGAGGCTCAATGCCATGACTAGCGAAAGCGCAAGGACTGACACTCTCTTTAATTTTTTCTTCTTCATGGAATGATAGTTCCTTTCTTCTTTTTCTTATCTTACCATAGTTCAAAAACTCTGGATAAACGATACCTGTTAGAAATTATTATACCCCCCCCCATATTAAAATGTCAATAAAAAAATCCTGCATGCAGTCTACAGGCTTTTCTTAAGGGCAGCGGATTTTTAAATATCATACAGTCATCTTGCGACAGCTTCAGGCTCAGTCATCAATTCGGCTATTAGCCCGATACTGCTGCCGAATCCTCCCTCATCGAGTATTTTTTTTATACCGTTATCGTCTGTAAAATGACGACTCTTTTCTATGTAGACGGAAGGCTCCAGGAAATCTTCTCCTCCGTCCTTCCTGTTTTTCAAATCCTCCTCTATGTCCCCATATATATCCCTCTGTGCCATATTCACGACCTTGACGGTTTTATCCATAACTGTCTCTCCGCACTGACATATCATATACCTAACGTACTTTTCCTCTCTGTATCTGTTGTTCTCCGGCACAGTCACTATACATATCTTCTCAGCTATATCAAAACACATGATGTCTCTTTCCGACAGCCCCACTCCTAAATCCATGACAAAGGTATCGTATCTCCCTTCCGATATCACTGCATCTAGGAAGGTGCACAGTTCCCTGACGCTGAGTTTTTTCAAGGGATTTCTTCCTTTTTCAGGCATAAAAGACTCTACTCCGTATTCATCCTTTACTATATAGCTCTCTATAAAGGGTGCTTTCCCGCCGTTTTTCAAAAGATGATACAGGTATCTGCTCAGAGAAAACGCTCCGCTGTGCTCCTGCATAAAATTCTCTGTTGATTCCGTCTCCTCAAAAGACAGATACATCACCTTGCGTCCATAAAATCTATTCAGCTCCCTAGCCGTTTCTACGGCTACAGTACTGCATCCTGAGCCTCCTGACCATGAAGCAAATACGAATATTTGTACATCTCCGCAATGAGAGCTGCGAGGAACCCTTCCCGTAAGCGCTCCGTATATATCGAAAAGCTCCGATACCATCTGCCGGGCGCAGCAGTATTTATATATACAGAATTTCATCCGCTCTCTGTCACTTACTGCCATTGAAGGTTTCTCCGTCATGAACACCATGCTTCCTCCGTAAAACGAATATGCCTCTTCACCGTCCCACAGAATCACATCAAAGCTCTGCGTAAAGTAAATTCCTTTTTCGTCTTCGGAAAATTTTTTTATATTTTCGGCAAACCCGGCTTTGCTCATCACATTGACTGTAAACGAACGCTCTACGTTCAAAAGACCTGCGCTCAGTACTCTGCCGTAATTTTTATCGTCTGTTACAACAGCTAAGTTTATGTTCTCCATACGAAACCTCCTTTGTAATATTTTACCATATATGCATATTACCATATCTATGCTTATATGTCAATTATTTCCATTTCCTTTTTCAAGGCGGCAAAAATGCGGCAAAATAAAATCGGTGCTCGTTCCTTCACTTCAGAGCACCGGTTTTTTAAAAAGGTTTAGGTGATATGTATGAACTGCCATGAAAACTGCAAATGATATTATAAGCGTCATGCAGCCTCTCCGTTCCTTACAAAATAGTCTTCATACCACAGAATAAACGAATATACCGTCCAGATTCTCTTCATGTTTTTAGCTTTTCCCTCTCTGTGGTCATCGAGAAGCTTCATGATATACTCTGTATTGAAAAATTTTGCAGCCACATCTCCGGTAAATTTTTCTTTGACCATATTGTAGAATTTATCCTGTTTCAGCCAGTCATTGAGAGGTATAGGGAATCCTCTCTTTTTCATTTTCGCTGTTTTTTCAGGAAGCTGCTTTCTTGCAGCACCTCTCAGAGCTATCTTGGTAAGATTTTTTGATACTCTGTACTTTGATGGTATTGACAACGCCAGCCCGAGCATTTCCTTGTCGAGGAATGGAACTCTCAATTCCAGCGAATGAGCCATACTCATCCTGTCTGCCTTTACAAGTATATCCTGCAGGAGCCACGTGTTCATATCCACATACTGCATCCTCGTTATATCGTCTTCACCTTTACATCTGTCGAAAAACTTCTTTGAATAAAAAGAAGGCTTTTCCGCCGGTATTGCCGGTCTGAGCAGCTTGTCCCTCTCTGCGTAGTTAAAATTATAATTGTTCCTTATATAATACTCATCAACGCTCTGTGCTCCTCTTATAAGAAATCTCTTGCCGTGGAATCCGTTCGGAAGCACTTTCGCCAGCGAAGCGGCTGCTTTCCTTATGAATTTAGGTACTTTCTTCTGATATGCTTCAAACGCTATCGGGTCCTGATAGTAGTAATATCCTCCAAACAGCTCATCGGCGCCCTCTCCCGAAAGAACAACCTTTACCTGTTCAGCGGCTTTCTGCGCAAGGAAATACAGCGCTACAGCGGAAGGATTCGGAAGCGGCTCGTCCATATAATATTGGACGTAAGGGGCAGCATCAAAGTACTCATCTGCGGATATCTTCTTTGTGTATATATCCACTCCCACTTCTTTCGCATAGTCTTCGGCATATTTCAGCTCGCTGTATTTTTCCTCTACGAATCCTACAGAGAAGGTCTTGAGCCTATGGTCTTTCTTTATCTCTTTCACCACATAGCTGGAGTCAACTCCGCTCGACAAAAAGCATCCCACTTCAACGTCCGCCACACCGTGAGCTTCGATGGAGCCTCTGAAGGTTTCAGCTATTATATCTTCCCATTCTTCCAGCGACTTGCTGTTGTCTATGTCGTATTTCATTTCAAAGTACGGCTCAACTTTCATCTCGCCGTCCCTGACCGTAAAAAAATGTCCCGGCGGCATTTTATAGACATTTTTAAACAATGTCTCATCGGTAGGTATATATTCAAAGCAGAGATACTCGGGTATCCTCTCTCTATTAAGTTCTTTTTCAAAATACGGATTGGCTGTAAAAGCCTTTATCTCTGAAGCGAACATCAGTGAATCGCCTTTTTTATAGTAAAAAAGAGGTTTTATTCCGAATATATCCCTTGCTCCGAAAAGTGTTTTCTCCTTCATATCCCATATGAGATACGCATACATTCCTCTGAGTTTTTCAGTAAATTCCGCACCGTACTCCTCGTAGCCGTGAAGGAGCACTTCAGAGTCAGAGCTGGTGCTGAAAGCATGACCTTTTTTGATCAAATCTTCCCTCAGCGTCTGATAATTGTATATTTCCCCGTTGAAAACCAGCACTTTAGTCCTGTCCTCGTTATATATCGGCTGACTTCCGCCCTCGAGGTCTATGATGCTCAATCTTCTGAATCCCAAAGAAATATTGTCATCGACAAAATAATCATCCTGATTGGGTCCTCTGTGGGCTATTTTATCAGCCATATCTCTGATTATCCTGCCGTTTGTCTCCGAGTCGGAACTGTTGTTAAAAAAACCTACAAACCCGCACATATGTCTATCCTTTACTTTATCCTTATCTTATTTCTGTTTTATAGCTGCCTGTGCCGCTGCAAGTCTTGCAATAGGAACTCTGAACGGTGAGCACGATACGTACTGCAGTCCCACTGAATTGCAGAACTCTATGGACTTAGGGTCTCCACCGTGTTCTCCGCATATACCCAGCTTGATTTTAGGTCTCGTCTGTTTTCCAAGCTCGACAGCCATTTTAACAAGCTTTCCTACACCGACCTGGTCTATGCTCTGGAACGGGTCATCTTCAAAGATTCCCTTGTCTCTGTACTCTTTAATTATCTTGCCTGTATCATCCCTTGAGAATCCCAGAGTCATCTGCGTAAGATCGTTGGTACCGAATGAGAAGAATTCAGCTTCTTTTGCGATTTCGTCAGCTGTAAGAGCAGCCCTCGGGATCTCTATCATTGTACCTATCATATAATCGAACTTGACTCCTTCTCTTTCCATTACGCTTTCGGCAGTATTCACCACCGTTTTCTTAACGTAGGCCAGCTCCCTGACATTTCCTACGAGAGGTATCATTATCTCAGGTATTATATCAAGTCCCTTTTCTTTTCTCATTTCAGCAGCCGCCATGATTATAGCCTCTGCCTGCATTTCCGCTATTTCCGGATATGTCACTGCAAGTCTGCAGCCTCTGTGCCCCAGCATAGGGTTGAACTCGTGAAGCTCCTCAGCCTTCTTCGCAAGCTTCTCATATGGAACATTGATTTGTCCGCTGAGCTCATGAAGCTCTTCATCAGTATGCGGAATAAACTCATGGAGCGGCGGATCGAGGAGCCTTATGGTTACAGGTCTGTCACCCATAGCCTCGTATATACCCTTAAAGTCTTCTTTCTGATAAGGAAGGAGATATTTGAGCGCTTCTCTTCTCTCTTCTTCCGTATCTGCCATTATCATTCTTCTTATAGCCGGTATTCTTTCTTCTTCAAAGAACATATGCTCCGTTCTGCACAGTCCTATACCTTCAGCTCCGAATTCAACAGCCTGTTTTGCATCTCTCGGATTATCCGCGTTTGTTCTTACTTTAAGAGTTCTTATTTCGTCTGCCCACGACATTATCTTTGCAAAATCTCCCGAAAGCTCAGGCGGTACGGTTTTTACCTGTCCTTTGAAAACTTCTCCCGTGCTTCCGTCAAGAGATATGTAATCTCCCTCTTTGAAAACATAATCTCCTACAGACAGTGTCTTCGCATCTTCATCCACCTTTATTTCGGCACATCCGGATACACAGCATTTACCCATGCCCCTTGCAACTACCGCGGCATGAGAAGTCATTCCGCCTCTTGCCGTAAGTATCCCTTCCGCAGCGACCATTCCCGCAAGATCCTCAGGAGATGTCTCAAGTCTTACGAGTATCGCCTTTTCACCGTTTGCAACAGCACTTTCAGCATCTGCCGCATTGAAATATATCTTTCCTGTAGCTGCTCCCGGCGATGCAGGCAGACCTTTTGTCAGCTTTTCTGCCGTAGCAAGCTCATTTTCATCAAACATAGGATGGAGAAGCTGGTCTATCTGAGAAGGCTCTATTCTCATTACCGCTGTCTCCTTGTCTATAAGACCTTCGCTCTGCATATCAACGGCTATTTTTACGGCAGCAGGCGCAGTTCTCTTTCCGCTTCGAGTCTGGAGCATGAAGAGATTGTTTCTCTCTACTGTAAATTCCATATCCTGCATATCCGTGTAGTGTTTTTCAAGAAGCTCTGCTATCTTTGTAAATTCACTGTATACCTCAGGAAAAGCCTCCGCCATCTCCGCTATAGGCTGAGGTGTTCTGATACCGGCAACTACATCCTCACCCTGCGCGTTTACAAGGAATTCACCGAATATAGCCTTTTCGCCGTTGACAGGGCTTCTTGTGAATGCAACTCCGGTACCCGATGTATTTCCCATATTTCCAAATACCATCGACTGCACGTTTACTGCCGTTCCGATGTTATCAGGTATGTCATTTAGCTGTCTGTATAAAATAGCTCTGTCATTGTTCCATGATCTGAATACCGCCATAACGGCTTCCATAAGCTGGTCTTTAGGGTCCTGAGGAAAATCTCTGCCCATCTCTTCTTTTACGAGAGCTTTGTATCCATTTATTATCTCTTTGAGATCTTCTGTAGTAAGGTCAACGTCAAATTCATATCCGTGCTCTTCTTTTTTGGCATCGAATATAGTGTCGAACTTCGTTTTGGCGATTTCCATTACAACATCACCGAACATCTGTATGAATCTTCTGTAGCTGTCGTATGCAAATCGAGAATTTTCCGTAAGTGCGGCGAGGCCTTCAACTGTCTCGTCATTGAGTCCGAGATTAAGTATGGTGTCCATCATTCCCGGCATCGATATCTTCGCTCCCGAACGAACCGATACCAGCAGCGGATTTTCCACGCTTCCGAACTTTTTCCCGGTAACGCTTTCTAGCTCTTCCAGTTTCTCAAAGATAGCAGCCACTATGTCATCGCCTATCTTCTTTCCTTCGTCATAATATCTGTTGCACGCTTCAGTCGTTACCGTAAATCCAAAAGGTACAGGCAGACCTATCTTGGTCATTTCCGCCAGATTAGCACCTTTGCCACCCAGCAGATCCTTCATGTCCTTGGATCCTTCATTAAATGAATAAACAAACTTTTTCATTTTTCCTTTTACTCTCCTCGTTTAGACTGTTTAAAATACTAATTTTTGCTCTATATATTCTTTAACCTGACCTACAGGTATTCGAATCTGTTCCATCGTATCTCTGTCCCTTATGGTGACACATCCGTCCTCCTGTGTATCGAAATCCACACATATGGAGAACGGCGTTCCTATCTCGTCTTCTCTCCTGTATCTCTTTCCGATAGAGCCCGCTGTATCATAATCTACGCTGAAATATCTGGAAAACTCCTCGTATACAGGCTCGGCAACAGGGGCAAGCTTCTTTGCAAGCGGCAGTACTGCCGCTTTGAAAGGCGCAAGTGCGGGATGAAGCCTCAGCACCGTTCTTACATCTTCCTTCCCTTTTCCGTCTGTAACAGTTTCTTCATCATATGCATCTATGAGAAATGCCAGCGCCACTCTGTCTGCTCCCAGAGACGGTTCTATGCAGTAAGGCACATATTTTTCACCTGTTTCCTGATCAGTGTAGGTCATTTCCTGGCCTGAATGTTCTATGTGCTGTCTCAAATCGAAATCCGTTCTGTCAGCTATACCCCAGAGTTCTCCCCAGCCGAACGGGAATCTGTATTCTATGTCGGTAGTCGCATTGCTGTAGTGGGAAAGCTCCTCCGCTTCATGATCTCTGAGCCTTATATTGTCATCATTCATTCCCAGAGATTTGAGGAAATCCACACATGTATCTCTCCAGTATGCAAACCATTCGAGGTCAGTTCCCGGCGCGCAGAAGAATTCAAGCTCCATCTGTTCAAATTCCCTTGTCCTGAACGTGAAGTTGCCCGGAGTTATCTCATTTCTGAAAGATTTTCCTATCTGTGCTATACCGAAAGGAATCTTCTTTCTCGATGTCCTCTGGACATTCTTGAAATTCACGAATATTCCCTGCGCCGTTTCCGGTCTTAAGAATATTTCGGACTTGGAATCTTCCGTAACACCCTGAAAGGTCTTGAACATCAAATTGAACTGACGTATGCCGGTGAAGTCGGACTTGCCGCATTCCGGACATTTTATCTCTTTTTCCTTTATAAAGCTTTCAAGCCTTTCATTGGACCATCCGTCAACGGTAACGCCCTCTATACCCTGCTCTTTCAGATATTCTTCTATAAGCTGGTCAGCCCTGAATCTCGCTTTACATGCCTTGCAGTCTATGAGAGGGTCCGCAAATCCTCCCACATGACCTGATGCTACCCAGGCCTGCGGATTCATCAGTATCGCCGCGTCTATACCCACGTTGTATTTAGATTCCTGAACGAATTTTTTCCACCAGGCTTTTTTTATGTTATTTTTGAATTCAACTCCCAGCGGTCCGTAATCCCAGGTATTAGCAAGACCTCCGTATATCTCCGAGCCTGGAAATATAAATCCTCTGTTCTTTGCCAGTGCTGTGATTTTTTCCATTGTGATTTCTGTGCTCATACCCTGTTTCTCCATGTCCGTGTTTTTTTATTTCTCGTCTTTTTCTTCGTCCTTATCCTCAGTGCTGCCGTCATTGTCTGCCTTCTCCTTGTCGTCATCTTTTTCATCGGAATAGTTCACATCTTCACTTCTCATTTTTTCTATTTCCTCTTCGGTTTCATCGATGATATCTTCTATATCTTCTCCCGCATTCTTTATCTTATTTATAGCTTCTCCCGCTTTATCTTTTCCTTTCTGATATATAA
>CAYYMY010000007.1:8010-36318 GCA_964473095.1 uncultured Oscillospiraceae bacterium
TTCTTTATCTTATTTATAGCTTCTCCCGCTTTATCTTTTCCTTTCTGATATATAACGGCGCTCTGCTCCTTGACGTCTCTTGCTACACTGCTGCCCTTTTCCGCCACCGTACCCATGGCATCGGTCACCGCATCGCTTACATCGATTATCGTTCCGTCATCCTTTATTATCTCAATGGTGCATTTGAATCCGAATGCCGCAACTACCGCTACTACAGCCGCTATCGGCGCTATTACCACTCCGACAAGTCCTGCGTTTACCGGAACGTTAAGAACTATCTCGCCGTCTTTTTTCACCTGGATCTTGGATACGTTGCCTTTTTTCACTATTTCCTTGATCCTTGCGAACAGAACTTCTCCCCTCTTACCGAAGCCTCTGCTCTTTTCTCCGGAATTTATCGTCTCTTCTATAGCTATTATCGCATCGATAACACTTCCGTCGTTTTCTTCAAGAGCAGCCTTTGCTTCGGCATAGGTGACTCCCGTCCTATCCTTGACCAGTTCGATTTTTTCCAAAGTAATTTCCATCTCTTTACCTCCTGTTATATGCTTCAGATGAGCTTTTCACTTTTCAAATCGGAAGCATCCAAATGATATGCCGCATATTCTCTTGTTATTTTTTGCAGCAGCTTTCCGGTATCCTCTTTTAAAGCAAGTTTTTTAAGGTTTTTCAGCGAGTTGACCATAAAGTACTTCAATATATCTACTATACCAAATCCAGCGTCATAAATCAATGTGTCGCCTCTCGAATTTCGAATATTTTGCCAACAGTCACCGCATATTATTCCGCCTTCTTTTATATCAAGCTTAACAGCCGGCTTTTTCTCACCGCACACTATACACCTGTCGAGCTGAGGCTCCACTCCCGCGCATCTGAAAAGCTTTATCTGATATGCCAGAACCAGTGTTCCTATGCCCTTATCTCTTGTTTCAAGTATATCGAAAAAATCCAGAAGAAGATTGAATATCCCGGGAGACGGGACGCCTTCCTCAAGCACATGCTCCGTAAATTCCAGCACATAGGCGCCGCTCATATACTTATCCACATCTTCTCCTATCGCATAGTAGCTTTTTATTGTTTCCGCGCTGTTTATATTATAGCTGTCTCTCGATTTGAAAAGTTCGTATCTTCCGTAAGTGAAAGGCTTTATTGCCAAACTGCTCCTGCTCCGTCCCTTCTCACCTATATTTGTCCCTGCGCTTATTTTCCCGTATTTTCTTGAAAACAACAAAATCATCTTTCTGTTGTATGAAATTTTTACCTGTCTTAAAACGATTCCTTCCGTATCAGTAAGCAATCTTTTCACCTGTTTCCCGCTATTGTTTCCTGTATCCAAAATTGGAAAGCGCCGTATCGCTGTCTCTCCAGTTTTCCTTTACCTTTACCCACATTTCAAGATAAACCTTACAGCCCAGTAGCGCTTCTATTTCCTCGCGCGCACTCTTTCCTATACCTTTAAGCTTTCTTCCTCCTTTTCCTATTATCATTCCTTTATGGGACTTCTTTTCGCAGTATATCACCGCGCTTATTTTCGTTATGTTTTCCCCTTCCCTGTACCTTTCTATCTCCACTGCCGTTCCATGAGGAACTTCATCCTGAAGGTACATGAGGATTTTTTCTCTTATTATCTCGCTCACTATGAATCTCTCCGGATGCTCCGTAACCATATCGTCAGGAAAATACATAGGTCCTTCGTCCATAAATCCGGCGGTGCATTTTATCAGTTCCTTTACGTTGCTCCCTTCTTTTGCCGACACGCCTATTATATCTTCAAATATACCCAGCTCATCGTATTCCTCATAGATTTCTCTGAACTCATCGGGGCTCATTTTATCTATTTTGTTTATAACGAGTATTTTGGGAGTCATAACACTGTCGAGCATATCTGCGATATATCTGTCCCCCGCTCCTTCCGAAAGCTTTCCGTCAACTATGAATATCACAGCGTCCACTTCTTTGAAAGTGCCTATAGCGGCGTCCGTCATGTATTTTCCGAGCTTTGTTCTCGGTCTGTGTATGCCGGGAGTATCTATGAACACTATCTGCACATCTTCCGGCATTTCATCATCGCTGTAATGTGTGTATATGCCTCTTATGGTATTTCTCGTCGTCTGAGGCTTGTCTGTAGCTATCGCTATTTTTTCTCCGAGTATTGCGTTCAGCAGCGTCGATTTCCCTACATTCGGTCTTCCTATTATTCCCGCGAAACCTGTTTTCATTGCTTCCTCCCTTCAAGCCTGAAACCGTCAGGCAGCAGTTCTTCAAGACTCCTTATGTTGAGTCTGCCGCTGTTTTTACCCGTTATCACGGTTATATCCGGAGCGAACTCATACATAAACTGACGGCATATTCCGCACGGGACGGCTTCATCCTTTTCCGAATATACGGCTATGGCGAAAAACCGTCTTTCACCTTCCGAAACAGCTTTCGCAAATGCTGTTCTCTCGGCGCATATTCCCGCTCCGAAGGATGAGTTCTCTATATTCACGCCTGTATATATCCTGCCTTCATCGGTCATCAGCGCCGCTCCGACTTTAAAGTCTGAATATGGGGCATATGCGTTTTCACTGATTTCAGCAGCTTTTTTATACAGGATCATATATTTCTCTATATTCTCTTTATCACATGTTTTCATATTACCATCCTCACTGTCTGGGCAAATCGAGAACAGACATGACCTTTTCTTCCTTTTCCCTCATTTTTTTTCGTTCATCTTCTTCCATATGGTCATACCCGAGAAGATGAAAGACGCTGTGTACAAACAGATATGTAAGTTCTCTCTTATATGAATGACCATATTCACAGGCCTGACTTTTAGCTCTTTCCGGGCATATCACCACATCCCCGAGCAAAACCTCTCCTTCAATGCTGCCGATATCTTCGGCAGCTTCTAACATAGGAAATGACAGGACATCGGTAACTCTGTCAATGCCTCTGTATTCAAGATTGAGCACCTTTATTTCATCTGCCGGCACAAAGCTTACGCTTATTTCGATATTTTCCGCGTCGATATTTTCTTCTTCAAATACGGCTCCGGCAGCTTTCCCAAAGATTTCCTCCGCATTTTCACCTGAATTTTTTTTATCACTGCAAAGTATTCTCATTTCTTTCCCATTTCTGCTTTCTCAAATGCCTTTACTATTTCCTTTACTATCTTATTCCTCACCACATCGCGGTTTATGAGTTTTACTACGGCTATTCCGTCTATGGAGCTTAATATGCGCAAGCATCTTTCAAGCCCTGAAGTCTCCTTTCTCGGAAGGTCTATCTGTGTGATATCTCCCGTGAGCACCATCTTCGAGCCTTCTCCGAGACGCGTCAGAGCCATTTTAATGGTGGAGAGAGAAGCATTCTGACTTTCGTCTATTATCACTCTCGCTCTGTTGAGAGTCCTGCCCCTCATATATGCAAGAGGCGCTATCTCTATCGTTCCTTTTTCCCTGAGCCTGTCAGCTTTTTCTGCTCCGTACATATCGTACAGCGCGTCGTAAAGAGGTCTCAGGTACGGATCCACCTTCTGTGAAAAATCACCGGGTAGGAATCCCAGTCTTTCCTCTCCTGCTTCTATCGCCGGTCTGCTCATTATTATGCGGTCTACTTCTCCGTTTTTCAGCTCCTTTACCGCCTGAGCCACTGCGAGATATGTTTTCCCGGTCCCCGCCGGACCTATGCATACCGTTACTGTATTTTCTCTCAATGCTTTCACATAATTTCTCTGGCCCGATGTTTTGCAGCGGATAGGCGTTCCCTTATGAGTAACGGCCACCACGCTGCTCATGGCGCTGAAGGTTTCATCAAGGTTTCCCTCTTCAGCTTCATCTATCAGTCTGTAAACTGCATCCTCATTCAGAGTTTCGCCGCTGTTGTAAAGCTTCTGCATCGATATCACAACAGCTTTTGCCATCGATACTCCTTCTTCATCTTCTCCTGCTATCTCAACCGCTGTATCGCGCTGCCTTATGAAAACAGAAAAGGCCTTTTCAACTATCCTTACAAAATTGTCCTGGATACCGAAAACGGCCTGCTGCTGTTCCATGCTTTCAAATTCAAGTTGTTCTGTCCTCAACCGGTATTCCTCTCTTTCGTTCCTTTGAAATCCACAATCATTATATTAGAAACAACGCATAATTTCAAGCTCTGACACTGATTTGCTCTTCACTGCGTCTATTTATTTTTACTTTTTCAAATATCGTTCTTCCCGTATATCACTTTTATCGTTTTTTCAGCCGCTTTGATGCCGTCTACCGCGGCAGAAACGATACCTCCTGCGTATCCGGCTCCTTCACCTGAAGGATACAGTCCCATTATACAGCTCTGCCCGCTTTCATCCCTCTCTATCCTCACGGGAGAAGAGCTTCTGCTTTCAACAGCGGTCATTTTCGCATCTTCGCTGTCAAATCCTCTTAATTTTTTTCCAAGCACAGGCATCGCTTCTATTATTGCGTCAGCCGCGAATCCAGGTATGCTTTTTCTTACAGGATCCTCTTTGTTGCCTGCAAATTCACCGAAACAGCTTTGAGGAAGACCTCCCCCTCCCATCGTATACGCCAGTCTTTCATACTTTCTCTGAAGATCAAATCCTGCGAGGGGATGTTTGGACGGAAAGTCACCGGTTCTCACATCTGCAAGGAGACCGCTGTTCGCATACCTGCCGTTCCTCCCACTCATACTCATTCCGTTCGTGACCGCCGTACACTTTTCCGAGCTCGAATCTATTACTTCTCCACCGGGACACATGCAGAACGTATATACGCCCCGTCCGCTTTTAGCTCTACAGTTGAGCTTATACTCCGCGGGTCCTATGATTTCGGCAGTCTTCTCATTTCCATACTGGGCTGCATTTATGATTTTCTGCGGATGCTGTATTCTCACTCCTATGGAAAACGGCTTCTGACTCATTTCAACTCCGCTTTCAAACAGCATCTTCACCGTATCGTAAGCGCTGTGACCTGTCGCTGCTATCACGCACTCGCTGTTTATTTCATCTGAGAAGCTTCTGCCGCAGGTCCCTTCGGTGATGACTCCGGTTATCTTTTCTCTTCCCGCTTCAGCCGTTTCTTTTTTTATCCTCACCGCTTTCTCACAGAATCTCACTTCTCCTCCGAGAGATTCTATTTTCAGACGTATATTTTTAACTATATCTCTCAATCTGTCAGTACCTATATGGGGTTTGCTTTTATAAGCTATGCTTTCATCGGCTCCTGCTTCTATGAACTCATACATGACCTTGGATATTCTTATATCCTTTATCCCTGTTGTCAGCTTGCCGTCTGAAAAGGTTCCCGCGCCGCCTTCTCCGAACTGCACATTTGAATCCTCATTGAGTTCCCTGTGGCTCCAGAAATTCTCCACACTCTTTATCCTTCTGTCAACATCCTCTCCTCTTTCAATGACAACAGGTCTGAGTCCTGCTTCGGCAAGGATAAGAGCTGCAAACATTCCTGCGGGTCCAAACCCCATGACCACAGGTCTTCCGTGTTTTTTCAATGCTTTATCCGCTATATTTTCCGGTATCTTTATTTCTTCGTATCTCTTATATTCCGCTTTAGCAAGCTCAAGTGTTTCACTGCATGAAAAATCGAGAGTATATACGAGCTTTATATCGGGCTTGCTGCGGGCGTCCACAGATTCTCTGATTATTCTTATATCATGTATATCGAGCTTTTTCTTTCCGAGTTTTTTGGCTATGGCATCCGAAAGCGAATTTCTGCTTTCTTCTATATTCATTTTTACCTGATTTATCCTGTATCTCATTTCCTCTCACCGTTTATATGCTCCGCTGCTCTGAGCGCCGTTTCCCATGCGTTTTGCAGATTGAATCCTCCGCATTTCCCCTGTATGTCGATGAGTTCTCCGGTAATATACAAGCCCCGCGTCATCTTTGATTCCATTGTATTCTTATTTATTTCATGTTCCGGCACTCCGCCTCCAGTGCACTGAGCATCTTTCCATCCCCTGACTCCCGTTATCTTCACTCTGTAATCCTTTATTTTTTCTACAGATATCTTTTCAGAAAGCTTTTTTGAAAGTATACCGAATGAATCCTTTCTTCCCTCAAGCATGTGATCTGTAAAATCAGGCGCCAGATCCATAATTATTTCATATCTTCTGACAGCACTCCTTATATCTTCCCCTTCATCGGCTTTTATGGAAAGCGTAAGATTCATCGCACATATGCCTGATATCCCGATCCCGGTAAACTGTATCTCGCCGGTTTCCGAATCTATGATTTTCCCATCTCTGCAAAGGCTTATCTTTCCCTTCGCCCTTATACCTTTCATATCCTCAAGTCCGGCGCATTCTATTCCCGTAAGTATGGGATAAACTTTGTTTACACTGTGTCCCAGCGCTTTCGCAAATTTATATCCGTCTCCTGTCGTTCCGAAAAACGGCGCAGCTTTTCCGCCGCACGATAATATCAGCATATCAGAGCAAATAGTTTTTTCGCCGTCTGAAATCCTGAAGACATTTTTTCTCTTTCCGACAGTTTTTACACAAAATCCCGTATAAATATCCATTCCCTTCTCACATATCCTTTTTTCAAGCGCATATGACACATCTGCAGCCTGATTTGAATACGGATAATATCTGCCTTCTTCGTCCGCGTAAAGTTCAAGTCCGAGAGAATTAAAAAAATCCACGGTGACATTCTTATGTATACAGGCCTCGTTTGTAATATTGCATCGACCACCTCCCGTAGCCATAAGCTTGCGACCAAGGATTTTGTTCTTTTCCACTATGCACGTTTTGAATTTTTCTGAAATAGAAGCGGCAGCGGCCATGCCGGATGCTCCGCCTCCCAGTATACAAATATCATATCTTTTCATCAGGGTCTGCTCCAACCGCTTCGGCGCCTTCCAATGCCGTGTTGATCTCAGCCTCCTCTTTCGCCTTCAATCTTTCCGCCACTTTTTCCGGGGTCTCCTCCTCCGGAGTTATTTTAACCACATTTCTTTTTCTCTTATATATTTTCACATAAGACTTCTTTTCGTGAGGCATATGTATACCAATCTCTATGATATTTATTCCCTGAACAACCATGAACATACCGAGAAGTATTACCGTGCTCAGCCATGTAACGAGAGGATTTATGAAGCCAAACAGACCGACTATTACCGCCAGTATCCCTGTAGCTGTAGTTGTCCTGAAATTGACCAGTTTTTTTTCTTTATTTATATGAGTGGCCGCTTCTATACGCAGTATCCCCGATACAAGCACCCACATGCCGAACACCATCGGTATGGAAGTATCCGCAACCAGCTGATTGCAGAGGACAAGTATGCCCAGAAGCAGAGTTATCAGCGCATCGACAAGTATCCATCCGTTGTTGTCGCCTCTGTTGTTCAGACCTCTCCCCATGAGATATGCTGAAGTATGTATCAGTCCGTTTATGACCATTACAATGCCGACTATAAAAGCCATGGCAAGAAAAGTCTGTCCTGAATTCACAAAACAGAATACGCCGGTCATAAACATCATTATGCCGCTTATTATCGTTAAAGTTCTCATGTAAAACTCCTTTTAAAAAGTAAATCGAAACTGTTACCAGATATCATCGAATTCTTCTTTCTGAAATCTGTCGCGCTCTTCTTTTTCACCTATTTTTACGCTTTTCTTCCCGCACTCATTGGCGTTTCCTATGACCTTAGCTATAAAAACAGCCGCGCCTATTATCAGTATCGTTTTTCTCAGATTGCCGTTAAGCTTCTCAAACATAAAATCCATCCTTTCTTTTCACGGCATACATTATAACATAAATATCAAAATATTAAAAAGAAGATTCTGTGTTTATTTTTGACCTGTCCTTATATATAATCTATATATGATAAAAATCAAATTTCATGGAAAGGAGTCTCGATTTGGACAGGACTATACTGCACTGTGATATGAACGGTTTCTACGCTTCCGTCGAACTGCTCGATCACCCGGAGCTTAAAGACAAGCCTATGGCAGTATGCGGGAATCCCGAAAACAGGCACGGCATAATTCTCGCTAAAAACGAAATTGCGAAAAAGTGCGGGGTAGCTACAGCAGAAACTCTGTGGCAGGCACGCAGGAAATGTCCCCGTCTGCGGGTTGTACCCCCTCATCACGAAAAATACAGATATTACAGTAAGCTTATAAATAATATCTATCTTGAATTCACCGATATGGTCGAGCCCTTCAGTGTGGATGAATCATGGCTGGATGTGACCGCCAGCCTGAATCTGTTCGGAAGCGGCAGAAAAATAGCCGATAAAATAAGAGACTCAGTCAGAAAGCGCCTCGGACTCACGCTTTCCGCAGGTGTATCTTTCAATAAGATATTCGCAAAAATGGGAAGCGACTATAAAAAACCCGATGCTACTACGGTCATAAGCAGAGAAAATTTCAAAAATATACTTTGGCCTCTCGATGTCACTTCGATGTTTTTCGTGGGAAAATCCACTGCCGAAAAACTGAAGACACTCGGGATAAACACCATAGGCGAACTTGCTCTTTGCGACAGAAGAACGATGGTATCGATGCTGGGCAAACAGGGCGGACTTATCCACGATTACGCCAACGGCCTCGATGATGCTCCAGTATTGAGATATGACGCACGTGAGCCTGCAAAGTCCATAGGCAACGGCATAACTTTCCGCAGAGATCTTTCAGGCACAGACGATATAAAGATCGCAGTCATAAGTCTGTCCGATACGGTGGCAACACGTCTCAGGAAGCACAAAATGAAAGCTTCCGGCGTAAAGGTGGATATCAAATCTCCCGCGTTTAAGACAATCTCACGTCAGCAGCAGCTCGATAATCCCACCAACCTTGCAGAAACCATTGCCGAAACATCTATGGATATAATCCGAAAATCATGGCAGCTATCTTCTCCGATACGCATGATCACCATTACAGCAATAAATCTGTGTGATGAGGAGCAGTCCATGCAGCTGTCGCTCTTTTTTGATGAACAGGATTCTGAAAAAAGCGAAAAGATAGAAAGAACTATGGATGACATAAGAGAAAAATTCGGCTCGGACTCCATTTCCTTCGGCAGGATTCTCGGAAACGATATAGGCATCGGTGATAACGGCAAGAAATAGAAGTATGCCGTATCATGCCAGCGTTTCCGCGAGATCGTATACGCTTCTGTCGAAGTCTCTCTTCATTTCGACGGCTTCCTTCAAATCATAGGAGATTATTTTCCCTGAAGATATGCCTACGGCACGGCTGTCTTCATCATCATAAAGCAGCTGCACTGCTTTTGCCGCCGTGAGGCTCGCAAGCATCCTGTCTTTCAATGTAGGTGTTCCTCCTCTCTGGATATATCCCGGTACAACCGCACGTGTTTCTCTGCCTGTCTTTTCCTCTATTATTTTTGTCAGTTCCTGCGTACTTATATCCACACCTTCCGCTTTGATTATTATACTGTGGAGCTTCCCCGACTGCTGTCCTCTGAGTATTCTCCTGCATGTTCTATTTATATCTATTTCGAGCTCAGGTATGAGGATATCATCCGCGCCGCCTCCAAGACCTGCGTACACTGCGATATCTCCGCAATTCCTACCCATGACTTCTATAACGGTGGTCCTTTCATGAGCCGACGACGTGTCTCTGATGTTTGAAACGAGCGACAGTATCGTATTTACGGCAGTATCGAATCCTATAGTATAATCAGTATACGCCAAGTCATTGTCTATCGTTCCCGGCACTCCCATAACTCTGATTCCTCTTTCCGAAAGAGTCGTTCCTCCTTTAAAGGAGCCGTCTCCTCCTATTACGATAAGACCTTCTATTCCGAAAGTCTCCAGCATTCTGACTGCGTGTTCCTGTCCTTCACGGGTTCGAAATCTTTCACTTCTGGCTGTTCTCAGTATCGTTCCTCCTCTCTGGAGTATATCGCCTACCGAATGCCATTCCATTTTACTGATATCTCCATCGAGAAGTCCCTCATATCCCCGTTCTATTCCGAAAACCTCCATGTCCATGGAAAGACCTTTTCTGACAGCTGCTCTTATCGCTGCATTCATACCAGGAGCATCTCCTCCGCTCGTAAGCACGCCGATCTTCTTCATGCTCATTCTCCTTTGTAATTTCCTTCACCCACTATATCTGTTATCTTTTCTTTGAATTCTTCTGTCGGACAGATCCAGAGATCGCGCTCCGTTCTGAACGAGCCCTTCTCAGGCATATAAATTATTGCTTGATAGTCACCTCTGTACTGCTTCATCACACCTTTTATTTCATTGAGAAGCTGCACATCGCTTCTGCTGTCAGAAGGGAGTTTTATTTTTACTATTCCGGCGGGAGCGTCTGAATTCTGCGGCTTGACATGATCCACGCGGTCCTTCTCCCTCTCTTCAGAGGCTTCAGCTTCCTTAAGGCTTTTCAGATCCACGATTCGTTCTGCCAGAAGCTTTGGTACTTCACCTTCTTTGAAGTTTATCCTGCCGCTCACAGACACAACCGCATCCTCCTCCACTAGATTGCCGAATTTCTCGTATATGTTCGGGAACACTATGACTTCAACATTTCCGTAAAGGTCCTCCATGTTGATGAATGCCATCATTTTATTGTTTCTGGTGACAAGCGTCTTTTTCGCCGTTATTATGCCCGCCATTACCGCCTGCATGCCGTCCTTTACAAAGCTGTGCTCTTCGCCCCGCTCCTCGCTGTCTAAAACTTCGGCAAGATCCTGTGCGTTAACAGTTACAGTCCGCTTTATAGCTTCTTCGTACTCTTTAAGCGGATGCCCCGTTATATATACTCCCAGAAGTTCTTTTTCCTGCGCCATCAGCATTTCCTTCTCAAAGTTTTTTACATCAGGCAGCTCTTTGCCTGCACTGCTCTCCATAGCCTCCGCATTGATTTGAAACAGAGACATCTGCCCTTTAAGATTTCTCCTGGCACTGGACTGCGCTGATTCTATCAAGCTTTCATATACTGCCGCAAGTGCCGCTCTGTTGCTGCTGAAACAGTCCATAGCACCCGCTTTTATAAGACTTTCGACAGCTTTTTTATTTATCTTATGTATATCCAGGTTTTCTATGAACTGAAATATATCGGAAGGTTTACCCTTAGTCTCTCTCTCTTCTATAATGGCATCTATTACATTGTCGCCTACATTTTTAACTCCTGAAAGTCCGAAACGTATTTTACCGTCAAATACCGAAAACTTCTTCATGCTTTCATTTACATCAGGTGGCAGCACCTCTATCCCCATTTCTTCGCAGTTTCTCATATACTTGGATATGGAGTTCACATCCCCCACCACGCTTGTCATGAGCGCCGCCATAAATTCTACCGGATAATGCACTTTGAGATATCCTGTCTCATATGCAAGCACAGCATACGCCGCCGCGTGAGATTTATTGAAAGCATATTCCGCAAAGCTGACCATCTGATTGAATATTTCTTCCGCTGTATCTTCAGGTATGCCGTTTCTTACGCATCCTGCTATTTCGATATTCCCATCCTCATCAGTCTTGCCGTGGATGAAATACTCTTTTTCCTGAAGCATTACATCCATCTTCTTCTTGCTCATCGCACGTCTTACCAGATCTGAACGTCCGTATGAATATCCTCCCAGATCTCTCACTATCTGCATTACCTGCTCCTGATAAACGAGGCAGCCGTAAGTCACCGACAGTATAGGCTCGAGGCTCTCGTGAAGGTACTCGATATTCTCCGGGTGTTTCTTGTTGTCTATGTAAGTCGGTATCGATGCCATAGGTCCCGGTCTGTAAAGCGATATGCCGGCGACGATGTCCTCAAAGCAGTCAGGCCTGAGGCTTTTCATAAACTGCGTCATACCTCCGCTCTCAAGCTGAAAAACGCCCTGCGTGTTTCCCTTTGAAATCATCTCATATACTGCTTCATCATCGTATTCCATTTTTGAAAAATCGATTTTCACACCGTGATTTTTTTCGATGAGTTCAAGAGCATCTCTTATTATCGTAAGATTTCTGAGTCCGAGAAAGTCCATTTTCAAAAGTCCCAGCTCTTCTATGGTAGTCATATTGAACTGGGTAGCCAGGCCTTTATCCGTAAGATAAAGCGGTACATATTTATCTATGCTTTCCTTTGATATCACCACTCCCGCCGCATGGGTGGACGCATGTCTCGGCATGCCTTCTATCGCCCTTGCCATATCTATGACCCTTCGTGTGGTCTCATCGCCTTCATATTTTTCCTTAAGCTCCGGACTTGTCTCAAGTGCCTTGTCTATTGTCATTTTGAGGGAAAAAGGGATGGCTTTGGCAATAGCATCGGTTTCGGGATAACTTACGTTCATAACCCGTCCCACATCTCTTACAGCCTGCTTGGCTTTCATGGTTCCGAAGGTTATTATCTGCGAAACTTTATCTTCACCGTATTTTTCTGTAACATAGTCTATTACTTCTCCTCTGCGCTCATAGCAGAAATCTATATCTATATCAGGCATGCTCACACGTTCCGGATTGAGGAACCTTTCAAATATCAGCCCGTTTTTTATCGGATCTATATCCGTTATCTTCAAAGTGTACGCTACTATGCTGCCTGCTGCCGAGCCTCTTCCCGGACCTACCATTATGTTGTTTTTCTTCGCATAGTTTATAAAATCCCATACTATAAGAAAATATTCCACGTATCCCATGTTTTCTATGGTGGTAAGCTCGTATTCCAGACGCTCAGCCAGTTTTTTCTTTTTCTCCCGGCCCGCACCGCTGTATCTGGCTTCAAGACCTTCACTGCACAGTTTTCTCAGATATTCTCTGTTTGAAAGTCCTCCCGGTGCCTTGAAATCAGGCAGATGCAGTTCTCCGAACTTCAGAGTCACATCACACTGCCCGGCTATTTTCGCCGTATTGTCGCAAGCTTCAGGTATGCCTGAAAATATCTTGCGCATTTCATCTTCCGATTTAAGATAGAACTGGTCGTTTGAAAACCTCATCCTGTCTTCTTCGTCCAGAGCAGCTCCCGTCTGTATGCACATGAGCACATCCTGCGCCGCCGCATCCTCCTGCCTTACATAGTGCACATCGTTAGTAGCTGCAAAAGGTATTCCCGTTTCCTCGTGAAGCTTCTTCATGTACGGAAGTATCCTCACCTCTTCCTCAAGACCCTGATTCTGAAGCTCAAGGTAGAAATTACCGTCTCCGAAGATTCCGTTCATAGCCAGCGCTTCCTTTTTCGCTCCCTCGTAGTCTCCGTTCAGCAGTCTGTACTGCACCTCGCCGGCAAGACATGCCGAAAGAGCGATTATTCCCTCGCTGTACTCTCTGAGCACATTCTTATCTATCCTCGGTTTATAATAGAA
Organism: uncultured Oscillospiraceae bacterium; assembly: GCA_964473095.1. Classification (GTDB taxonomy): domain Bacteria; phylum Bacillota; class Clostridia; order Peptostreptococcales; family Anaerovoracaceae; genus Lentihominibacter. The sequence goes on from CAYYMY010000007.1 coordinate 21,278, forward strand.
GCCGTGCCTGTAGCCTTCGGATACGATCTTCATAAGATTTTTATATCCGGTATTGTTCTTTGCCAGCAGCACCAGATGTCCCATATGCTTATCTTTATCCGCATCCTTATCGAACAGAGTTCTCGCCGCTGTGTAAACCTCACATCCGAGTATAGGTTTTATACCCTGTTTCTTACATTCCTTATAAAAATCGACCGCGCCGAACATGACTCCATGGTCCGTTATCGCAAGTGAATCCATCCCCAGTTCTTTGGCTCTGGCAACTATATCATCTATTCTTGAAGCTCCGTCAAGCAGACTGTATTCAGTATGTACGTGCAAGTGTGTAAATGCCATGTTTCCCCCTTTTTCTACGTTTTACTTCATTTACTGATATTATACATTATCGAAAAGTTTTTGTATACCGAACAATTTTCCGTAATATTTATTCAAAAATGTATTTTTTATCTTCAAAAATAGTATTAAATAAAGTAGAATATATAAAATCGAGGTGGAAAACATGAAAAAAGTCATCATGATAATTTCAGTAGCAATACTACTGATAATCGCGGCAATCGCATTCATGACCGTATCATATTCGGCTACGGAGGAATACAGGAGCACCGCTCTGCCTGACGATACCACTGTCAACGGCATAGATTGCTCCGGTTTGGATTACAATGAAGCTGATGTCAGATTATCTGATGAATGGAACAGTCAATACATAGTCGTCACAGGGATCCTGAATGAAAATCTCTGTGAGTTCACCGACTTCGGATGCACATACGACATAAGCAGTGAAATACAAAGCCTTAAGAAAGAGCATATGATTTCTGCCGCCTTGAATCACTATCTCAACATACCTTTTTCGGTCAGCATTCCTATGACAGTATCGGATTACAGCCCCGAATTTAAAGAGAGAGTGCTGGCTTCCGACTTTCTGAATAATGAGAACACCACTGAAACCTCCGATGCATACGTAGACTTAAGTTCCCCCGATTTTCCTATAGTCCGTGAAAAAATAGGCACCAGACCTGATGCCGAAAAATTTTTCAGCGATATAATAAAGCATATACAATCCGGAGAGCTTCTCTTCATGTATGACAGCAAAGCATACAGCATAGCTCCGAAAGTGACGGCTGACGACCCTGAACTTCTCGAATACAGAGATTTCTGCCGAAAGTACCTTAATCAGAAAATAACATATCTCATGGGAGATGAAACGTTTACGATTTCCGCAGAACAGCTCGCCAATCTCATGGCATCAGATATGTCTGGAAATGCCGACAGAAATGCTGTGGAAGAATACGTGTCTTCTCTTGCCGAAAAATACGATAATGTGGGAGCTGAAAGAAGTTTCACCACCATATCCGGAAAAAACATCACGGTAGACGGAGGAACCTACGGCTGGACTATAGACCGGGAAAAAGAAACGGAGCAGCTCACAAGCGATATCAATTCCCATAAGGATATCGAAAGAAAACCTGTCTATTCATTCGAAAGCTACGGTGAATATACTAGGACCATGGGAAATACATACGTTGATGTTGATTTTACTCAGCAGAAAGTCCGTTTTTACAAAGACGGAGAAGAGAAGTTTTCATGCAGCGTGGTTACAGGCAACAGAGCGCGGGGAGATTCCACCCCCGACGGGACTTATTACATACTTAACCGTCTTGAAAATGTCATCATGAGAGGTGACAATGATGACGGCACGAGATATGAAGAGCCTGCCAACTATTGGATGGGCGTGACATGGAACGGCATCGGGCTCCACGATTCGAGCTGGAGAACACAGTTCGGAGGCGACATCTGGAAAACCAACGGCAGCCACGGATGCATAAATATGCCTAAAAACAGAATATCTGAACTTTTCAACATGGTGGAAGTCGGCATGCCTGTAGTAATGCATTATTAAAAGTAGTCAAGTATCTCGCTGTATTCTTCCGGCAGCAGCTGAGAATCAATGCCTATAGCCTCTTTTTCTTTTTCTTTCCGGGCTGACCCTTTCTTACGGGAGTTCTGTTTTTTTCCTCACGCTTCGCGGCACGTTCCGCTCTTTTATTGCGTCCGAGATACTTGAACACCTGAAACACTATGTATATGAGAGCAAGCCCTATACACAGCATTATCGTCGTCCTATCGTCGTTCGCCACGCCGAATACTCTGGCAAAAAACATTCCTCCTATGATAAATATCCAGAAATAAAGTACTTTTCCCAATATGCCGTTGCCCATGACATCTCTCCTTGCTTATTTCAGCTTAGCTATAAGCTCCCCGGCTTTAACCTGCTGTCCTTCTTTTACATATATCTTATCAACAGTGCCTTTAAACGGCGCAAGTATATTAGTCTCCATCTTCATCGCCTCTATTACCGCTATAGGCTGCTTTTCATCGACTTCATCACCTTCGGAAATGAGTACTTTGAGAATATTCCCCGGGATATTCGCGCCGATTTCATGAGGATCCTCTGCATCCGCATACACTATCTGCGAAGCTGAAGCCACAATGTTAGCCGCCTGGTCTTTTATCTTCACTGCACTTCTGTTGCCGTTTACTTCAAATACAACATTCCTGAAGCCTTCTTCATCCGCATCCCTGACATCAGAAAGGCGCACCACAAGCTCCTTGCCTTCTGCGATTTTCACTTCACATGTCTCGCCTTCGGAGAGTCCGTGGAAGAATATATCGCTTCCCATAAGTCTGAAATTACCTTCCTTATCGAGGCTCTTGAGATAATCTTCGAATACCTTAGGATAGAGAGCATAGCTGAGCGCCTCTTTCTCCGTACCTTCCAGTCCGTTTTCTTCTCTCAGCTTCTTCTTTATGCCATCGAAGTCTTCATCAGGCAAAAGCTCTCCAGGTCTGCAGGTTATCGGTTCTTTTCCGTGAAGCACCAGTTTCTGCAGCTTTTCAGGGAATCCTCCCTCCGGCTGTCCCATCATACCTTCAAAGTAGGACACTATGGAATCAGGAAAATCTATATCCTTAGCTTTTTCATATATATTTTCAGGTGTCAGATCGTTCTGCACCATGAATATGGCCATATCTCCAACCGCCTTTGAAGACGGCGTAACTTTTACTATATCGCCGAGCATTTCATTTACGGTCTTGTACATTTCCTTGACGTCATTGAACTTGTGACCCAGTCCGAAGCTTTCCACCTGCGACTTGAGATTGGAATACTGTCCTCCAGGCATCTCATACTTGTATATTTCAGCAGAGCCGGTAAGCATATCGGATTCAAATTCAGAGTACACAGGTCTCACTGCAGCCCAGTAATCCGATATCTGCTGTATTCCGTCAGGCTCTATACCCGTATCTCTCTCAGTGCTTTCCATTGCCGCAACTATCGAGTTGAGAGCAGGCTGACTCGTAAGTCCCGACATGCTGTTGAATGCAGCGTCCACTATATCGACACCTGAATTTGCCGCCATCATCAGCGTTGCCACTCCGTTGCCGCTTGTATCGTGAGTATGAAGATGTACCGGTATTGATATTTCATTTTTGAGAGCTTCTATGAGTTTTTTTGCTGCCATAGGCTTCAAAAGACCTGACATATCCTTGATACCGAGTATATGAGCGCCTCTCTTTTCCAGTTCCTTCGCCATCTTTACATAGTATGCCAGATTGTATTTTTTCCTGCTCTCATCGAGAATATCTCCGGTGTAGCATATACATGCCTCTGCTATCTTGCCCTGATTTAGAGTTTCATCAAGAGCCACTTCCATGCCCTGTATCCAGTTGAGAGAATCGAATATCCTGAACACATCTATACCTGATTTTGCCGATTCTTGAACGAATTTTCTTATTACATTGTCCGGATAATTCTTATATCCTACCGCATTTGCTCCCCTTATAAGCATCTGGAACATTATGTTAGGTATCTTGGCGCGCAGCGTTTCAAGTCTTTCCCACGGAGATTCCTTGAGGAATCTGTACGCCGTATCAAAAGTAGCTCCTCCCCACATTTCAAGAGAGAACAGCTCTTTTGCATAAAGAGCCGTGGCCGGAGCTATTTTTTCCATATCCACAGTCCTTACACGCGTTGCCATCAGAGACTGCTGTGCATCTCTCATCGTCGTATCCGTTATAAGAAGTTTTTTCTGCTCCTTTACCCATTTTACAACGCCTTCAGGTCCTTTCTCATCAAGGATCTGTTTAGTTCCGGACAGTTTAGCTGTTTCTTCCGGCTTTATGCGAGGAAATACAGGCACGTCAACCTGCGGCTTTACGCCTCTGTTTCCGTTTACGTATTTCTCGCCGAGGAATGTAAGAAGCTTCAGTTCCTTATCCTCTCTTACAGTTATATTCATGAGCTCCGGATTATCCGCAATAAATCCGGTATCGCATTTTCCCTCTTTAAAAGTAGGATGATTGAGTACATTCAGCAAAAACGACCTGTTTGTCTTTACACCTGATATCTTCATCTCCTTGATAGCTCTCTTTGCTTTGTTAGTCGCATCGCTGAAGCTTCTCGCCCACGCGGTCACTTTTACCAGCAGGCTGTCATAATACGGAGATATGGTCGAATTTACAGAAGCATTGCCTGCATCCAGTCTTATACCGTATCCGCCGGAACTCGTATACTTGGTTATAACTCCTGTATCAGGTGCGAATCCGTTTATCGGATCCTCCGTGGTCAGTCTGCACTGTATAGCATATCCCCTCGGTTTGATATCATCCTGGCTCTTTATGTTGATTTCATCCGAATCGAGACTGTAGCCTTCGGCTATCATTATCTGAGACTGTACTATATCTATCCCGGTAGTCATCTCCGTAACCGTATGCTCTACCTGTATTCTCGGATTCATCTCTATGAAATAATGGCTGCCGCTGTGGTCTACAAGGAATTCCACCGTGCCGGCGCTCCTGTAGTTCACGGCTTTAGCAATTTTTATCGCGTCGCTGCATATATCCTGTCGCTGTTCTTCCGTAAGACAAAGAGCCGGCGTGAATTCCACCACCTTCTGATGTCTTCTCTGTATGGAGCAGTCGCGTTCATACAGATGTACGATATTGCCATAGTTGTCGCCGAGCACCTGGACTTCTATATGTTTAGGCTTTTCGAGGTATTTTTCTATGAATATATCATCTATGCCGAACGCCTTCTTCGCCTCGCTCTTTGCGCTTCTGAATTGCTCGGAGAGTTCCTTCTCCGTTCTTACAATCCTCATGCCTCTGCCGCCGCCGCCTGCTGCAGCTTTGAGCATTACAGGGTATCCGCATTCTTTCGCAAATTTGAGAGCAACTTCCTCCGACGGTATCGTCTCGGTAATGCCCGGAATCGTAGGTACACCTACGCTGTTTGCCACGATTTTGGACTTCACTTTGTCTCCAAGCTTATCCATCATCTTATAATTCGGACCTATGAACACTATGCCTTCATCTTCACATGCTTTTGCAAACTCCACGTTTTCAGACAGAAAGCCGTATCCCGGATGTATTGCGTCCACACCTTTTGCCTTTGCAAGCTCTATTATCTCATCTATGGCAAGATACGCATCTACAGGTGATTTACCCTTCCCTACCTGATACGATTCATCCGCCTTTGTCCTGAATAATGTATTTTTATCTTCTTCCGAATATATTGCTACACTTCTTATTCCCAGTTCTTTACAAGCTCTGAATATTCTTATAGCTATCTCGCCTCTGTTGGCGACCAAAACCCGTTTGAATTTTTTTCCACGTTCCATACCCCGGGTCTCCTTTCTTTGTGCATTATTATTATATTTTATCATTATTTATAAAATATTTCTACTTCTATTTTACCGCGTTCTCCGTCTTTATATGGACATCCATCTGAGGATAAGGTATCCTTATTCCGTTTTCATCAAATGCTGTCTTTATGTTTTCTTCAAGATAATATTTGACGTCCCAGTAATCGTCCGTCCTGCACCATACCTTCAAATCCATCTCTACAGCATTGTCTCTGTGATTCGCCACACCTATCAGCGGCTCCGGGTCTTTAAATATCAGTTCGTTGGCATTGCATACTTCTCTCATAATATCCTTCGCCTTTCCTATATCATCCTCATATCCTATGCCGAAAGTGCAATCCACTCTTCTCTGACTTTCCTTGCTGTGATTGACGAGTATCGACGTATTTACTATGCCGTTTGGTATCGTTATAGTCTTATTATCATAAGTTCTCAGCGTCGTGAGAAAAAGGTCTATATCCTTCACCTGTCCCGAAACCTCTCCTATATCTATCAAATCGTCCCTGCCGAAAGGCTTTGTGATGATAATCATCACTCCTCCCGCGATATTGGCAAGACTATCTTTTAAAGCCAGCGCTATGGCTACTCCCGCGGCTCCCACAACAGCTATTATCGTATGTATCTGTATTCCCAGAACACCGAGACACATCGTGACTATGATTATTACAGCCACCACCCTTATAATATTCCTGACAAAGGTATAGAGTATCGGGTCCGCCGTGCTTTTCTTTAAAGCCTTGTCTGTTATTTTGATAACTATCTTAGTCAGTACGAATCCAATAGCCGCGATCAATACTATCGCAAGAAGCTTCATGCCGTACGTATACAGATTTTCCGAAGAAAATATATTGTTGAGAGTAGCGTAATCTATTACCATATTTTCCATAACGATTTTTCCTCCGCCAAACTGTGGCGCTCATTCCTTCACTTTCTTTCCGCTTCGTCTTCTGTCAAGCTCCTTTAAGTATTTCTTTCTGAGTCTTATATCATTGCGATAGATATGCTGAAACCAGCATTTCCTCACGGCATACTGTGCACCGGCAGCCGAAATCACCGCAGGTGTATACCGTGCGGTATTCATCGTGGAGATCCTTCATATGCTCCTCGCATGATTCCCAATTATTCCGTAATACTCCAATCTACAGGCTCCTGTCCTGTAGACTCAAGAAATTCATTTGTACGCGAAAAATATTTCCCTCCGAAAAATCCTCCGTGAGCCGAAAGAGGACTTGGATGCACACTTTTTATTATGCAGTGCTGCTTCCCTGTTATGAATTTCTCTTTAGCTTTTGCATTCCCGCCCCACAGTATGAATACCATAGGTTTTTCACGCTCGTTCAAAAGTTCTATTATTCTGTCCGTAAGTATTTCCCAGCCGTTCCCTTTGTGTGAATTTGCCTGGCCTTCTCTTACCGTCAACACCGTATTCAAAAGAAGCACTCCGCTTTTTGCCCAGCTCTCCAGACACCCGTGAGACGGCTGTTTTATCCCGACATCGCTTTCAAGCTCTTTGAATATATTTACAAGCGACGGCGGCTTGGCAACTCCTTTTTTTACCGAAAAACACAGCCCGTGAGCCTGTCCCGGCTGATGATACGGATCCTGCCCTAGTATTACAGCCTTTACGTTTTCATAAGGAGTGAACTTGAGCGCATTGAATATATCGTACATATCGGGATATATGTGTCGCGAAAAATACTCCTTTTTCAAAAACTCTCTGAGCTTCAGATAGTAGTCTTTATCAAATTCTCCTTTTAGGACTTCGTCCCAACTGTTTCCTATATTAACCATAAACCTATTATATGAAGTTTCAGGATAAAAAACAAGCTCATAATATGTATACGATTTTTCCGTCTCTCTGCTGTATATGATATAATATACCGTGAAACGCACAATTTTCACATCAGATATCACGAAAGGAAACAAATGGAAGAAATATACATCTCGCCTATGGCGTGCACTCCTTTGAAAACACTCCTGGACAGCCACGGCTTCAAGGTAAATTTCATACAGAAAGGGCTCTCGGTACTATACGACGCAATATCTACTCACGCCGATATACATATGTGTCAGCTCGGTCTTTGGGAAAACTCAGATATTTTCTTCGGAAATACAGAGAAATTAAAAAAGGATTACCCTGGAAATATACTTTACAATGCCGTATGCACTGGGAAATACTTCATACATAACCTCAAATATACATCGTCAGAGCTTCTTGATGCCGCAAGATCACATTTTCCGCAGATAATCGAAATAAACGTGCCTCAAGGCTACACCAGATGTAGCTGCCTGCCTGTGGATGACAGATCATTTATAACTTCAGACAAAGGTATAGCTAAATCTCTCGAAAAATTTGATACAGATATCCTTCTCATCAGTCCAGGTCATATCAGCCTGCCCGGGTTCAATTACGGTTTTATAGGCGGATGCGCCGGCAATATTATTGCAGGAGGCAGACGCACCATCGTATTCAACGGCGATATCTCTGCTCATCCCGATTTCAAAAATATATCCGAATTCATCAGAAAACGGGATATGGATATCCTCTTTTTCAAGGATCATATACTTGAGGATATAGGAAGCATACTTGTAAAATAGATCCCTCCGTAACATCTTTACCGTTTATCACAGCTGCTGCAGCTGCAACTATACGCCTTATGCACTTTTGACGCACGTAACTCTTCTAACATTGAATTTTGTCATTCGATTATAACATATATCTGTCTTTATGCTACAATATAGTTATGAAAGAACATGCAATAATACCGATCTTCATACCTCACAGAGGCTGTCCCAACGACTGCGTTTTCTGCAATCAGAAGGCTATAACGGCAAGAGGCAGCGATGTGAGCTCTGAAGACGTAAGAAAAACAATAGAAACATATCTCCCCACTTTAAGAGGCAGGAATCTCAAAACCATTGAAGTAGCTTTTTTCGGAGGCAGCTTTACCGGCATACCTATAGAAGAGCAGTCAGCATTTCTGAAAGTTGCCCATGAGTACAAAACAAAAGGTCTTGTAGACAAAATACATATCTCTACAAGACCCGATTACATCACAGAAGAGATACTCGACAATCTTAAAAATTTCGATACCGACATAATTGAACTTGGTGTCCAGTCCTTTGATACCGATGTTCTCAAAGCTTCAAACCGCGGACATACCGTAAAAGATGTTTACGATGCATGCGAAATAATAAAATCATACTGCTTTGAGCTAGGCATACAGCTCATGATAGGCCTTCCCGAAGATTCCCGCGAAAAATGTGTGTACTCTGCTAAAGAAACGGTCAGGATATCGCCATCTATCGCAAGGCTCTATCCCACCATCGTTCTCAATGATACGAAGCTTCTGAGCATGTACAGAGAAGGTACATATACGCCCCTTTCACCCGATGATGCTGTAAGCATCACCAAGGATATGTACAGGATCCTCGACAGCGCCGGCATCAATATTATAAGGGTAGGACTTAAAAGCACTGATTTCATAACCGACGGCGGAGAAATATGCGGAGATACCTTTCACCCGGCTTTCAGACAGCTGGTCGAAGGCGAGATCGCCAGAGAAGAGCTGGAAAAGCAGCTCCTGCTGCTTACAGATGAAGCCTCTTCTTTCGACCTCAAATCAGATGATCATTTCTTATTTTGCAGCAGCAGCGAGTCTTTTTCCAATATGGTTGGTAATTCAAAGAGAAACAAAAAATATTTTGCACAAAAATATCCGCAGATAAAAATACGCTATAGAGTAGACCCTGAACTTGAAGCCGGACACTATGCTGTGGTAAAATGTAGCGTCGATGGATCATCAGATAACAGGAGGAAAAAATGAAAGCAGTTATTACAGTAATAGGAAAAGACACAGTGGGCATCCTTGCAAAGGTCAGCACTGCATGTGCCGGTGCCAACGCCAATGTGGCGGAAGTAACTCAGTCGGTACTTGACCGATATTTCGCAATGATAATGCTCGTGGACATAGAAAAAATGACGTGTTCTCTTGAAGATCTCAAAGAAAGCATAGAAAAAAGCGTACCGGACATGACGGTACACGTAATGCACGAAAACATATTCAACTCAATGCACAGGATATAAAAATCAACGCATATACGATTCAACCGGAGGTATCAAATGCTCAACACAAAAGATATCATGGAAACGATAACCATGATACAGGAAGATCATCTTGACATAAGAACTATAACAATGGGTATCTCTCTGCTGGACTGCTGCGACAGCAATATAGATATTTCATGTGAAAAAATATATGACAGAATATACAGACATACGAAAGACCTTGTGAAAACAGGGGAATCTATAGAGAAAAAATACGGTATCCCTATCGTGAACAAAAGGATATCTGTAACGCCTATATCAATGCTCGCAGCCGCTTCAGGCGGAGATCCTGTAAAATACGCTAAAACTCTCGACAAGGCTGCAAAGGAAGTCGGCGTGAATTTTATCGGAGGATATTCCGCCCTCGTGCAGAAAGGCTTCGCCGCAGGAGACAGAGAGCTTATGAAATCAATTCCCGAAGCTCTGGCGGAAACGGACTTTGTATGCTCTTCCGTAAATGTAGGCTCCACTAAAGCTGGCATAAACATGGATGCAGTGAAAACTATGGGGGAAATAGTGCGAAAAACAGCAGAACTCACTAAGGACAGACAGTGTATAGGCGCGGCAAAACTCGTCGTATTCTGCAACGCGCCTGATGACAACCCTTTCATGGCCGGCGCATTTCACGGCGTAGGAGAGCCTGACTGCGTAATAAATGTAGGTGTTTCAGGTCCGGGGGTGGTGCGTGCAGCTCTTGCGAAAATGCCTAAAGACGCGCCTTTATCCGAAGTCGCCGATCTTATAAAACGAACTGCGTTCAAAATAACCAGGATGGGTCAGCTTGTAGGCAGCGAAGCCTCTGAAAAGCTTGGCGTTCCTTTCGGTATAATAGATCTATCCCTCGCACCTACACCGGCCGTTGGAGATTCAGTCGCTCACATACTTGAAGAGATAGGTCTCGAGCAGTGCGGCGCTCACGGTACGACAGCAGCTCTGGCTATGCTCAATGACGCTGTAAAAAAAGGAGGAGTCATGGCATCCTCAAACGTTGGAGGTCTGTCCGGCGCTTTCATACCTGTCTCAGAAGACGCTGGCATGATAGATGCTGCCCGATCAGGCGCTCTGTCCCTTGAAAAGCTTGAAGCAATGACCGCCGTATGTTCCGTAGGTCTTGATATGATAGTTCTTCCGGGCGATACGCCTTCTGAGACCATATCAGCTATAATAGCTGACGAAGCCGCTATCGGCATGGTGAATTCAAAAACTACTGCTGTAAGAGTAATCCCGGCCATAGGTCATGAGGAAGGAGAAATGCTTGATTTCGGAGGTCTTTTAGGAAGCGGACCTATTATGAAAGTAAATAAAAATTCTCCTGCTGAGATGATAAACAGAGGAGGCCGTATACCGGCTCCTATGCAGAGTCTGAAAAATTAAGAGCACGCTTTCACGGATCTGTATTTCCAGAAACCACAAAATCGTTTATATATAGAAGGATCAAATCTTTTATTACCTCAGACGCGATTATAAGCCCGGCTGCCGCCGGTACCGCGGCAATGCTTCCTGGCACTCTTTTCCTGTTTCCGATAATCTTATCTTTGCCTGTATCCGTTTCGCTCTTCTCATCTGCGATGAAACGAGGTTTTACAGCCTCTTCCCTGGAATACACGACTTTCAGTGACTTTACGCCTCGTTTTTTCAGCTCCCGTCTCATCACCCTTGCAAGGGGACACACGGAGGTTTCGTATATATCCGCTACCTCAAATGACTGAGGAGAAAGCTTATTTCCAGCGCCCATCGCGCTTATTACCGGGACTCCATGCCTCTGACCTTCGACAGCAAGTGATATCTTCCCCGCCACCGTATCTATGGCATCCACGATATAATCATATTTTGAAAAATCGAATTCATCAGCTTTATCAGGTATATAAAATGATCTGTGTTTAACTACTTTCACTTCCGGATTTATATCCATGATACGTTCTTCAGCAACATCTACTTTGTATTTTCCAACTGTGCTACGCAGCGCTATTATCTGTCTGTTGAGATTGGAAATGCTGACTTTGTCATTGTCTATGAGATCTATGCCGCCAAGACCGCTTCTTACGAGAGCTTCTACGACATAGCCTCCTACTCCGCCTATGCCGAAAACTGCCACTCTCCTGCCGGCAAGCTTTGCAACACTCTCTTTTCCTATCAGCATCTCCGTTCTTGAAAACTGACCTTGCATTTATCAACACCGCCCGCCTACACAATGGATGTCACGCTGTAATCCTGATCTTCCACTGCTTTCTTGAGAACATCGTTTGGCACATCACTTTTCAGTATTACCACCGCTTCATCTTTTTCATGGCTCACATCCGCGTTTTCAACACCGTCGATAGCTTCAAGACTTTTCTTTACTCTCGCTTCACAGTGTTCACACATCATCCCTTCGATTTTCATAGTTTTTTCCATTTCAATATCCTCCTTTTTATCGTCCTGCTTTTCATGTTTTTTCATTTTGTATTTAGAAGTATCTCTTATATCTATAAAATTCAGTCTCAGCGCATTTGTAACCACGCAGAAACTGGATAAGCTCATAGCCGCCGCTCCGAACATCGGGTTAAGCTGAAGTTCGAATACAGGTATCCATACTCCTGCTGCCAGTGGGATACCTATGACATTGTATATAAATGCCCAGAACAGGTTCTGATGTATATTCCTTAAAGTAGCACGGCTTAGTCTTATAGCCGCAGGCACATCGCTGAGTCTGCTGTTCATCAGAACCACATCCGCTGCATCTACGGCTATATCGGTACCGGCTCCTATGGCTATCCCCGTATCAGCCCTCGTAAGCGCCGGAGCATCGTTTATACCATCTCCTACCATAGCAATCTTTCCCCTCGCTTTAAGGGAGCCTACCGCTCTTTCCTTTCCGTCGGGAAGAACTCCTGCGATCACTTCATCTACCCCTGTCTGGCGCCCTACCGTCTGTGCAGTCTTTTCATTGTCGCCAGTAAGCATGACTACTCTTATGCCCATTTCTTTAAGTTCTTTCACAGCCTGCGGACTGTCCTCCTTTATGACATCCGTCACCGCTATTATTCCTATGAGCCTATTCCCTTTGGCAAAAAACAGAGGTGTCTTGCCTTCTTCCGAAAGTCTTTCGGCAATAACCTTAATTTCCGTGGAAATATCTGCATGTTTTTCGATAAACTTTAAATTCCCGCCTCTGATATATTCGCTTCCCATACGTCCGGAAAGTCCGTTGCCCGGCAGAACTTCAAATCCTTCTGTAGCTGCGGCTTTTATCCCTTTCATTTCGGCTTCCTCCACCACCGCTTTTGCTATAGGATGCTCGCTTTTAACTTCCAGGGTATACGCCATTTCCAAAAGCTCTTTCTCACTGCTGCCTGCGAAAGCTATCATATCCGTTACCTTCGGCTCGCCCTTAGTGATAGTCCCTGTCTTATCCAAAATGACCGATCTTACTTTCCCTGTCTCCTCAAGAGATGAGGCTGTTTTGAACAGTATACCGTTCTTTGCTCCTATGCCATTTCCGACCATTATCGCCACAGGAGTAGCAAGCCCCAGCGCACACGGACAGCTTATCACAAGCACCGATATACCCCTCGCCAAAGCATATCCGATACTCTGCCCTGCAATGAGCCATACTATTATCGTGACTGTCGCTATCCCTATAACTGCCGGCACGAATATCCCTGAAACTCTGTCTGCAACTTTAGCTATAGGTGCTTTAGTCGCCGCGGCATCGCTCACCATTTTTATTATCTGCGAGAGGATAGTATCTTCGCCGACTCTGCTCGCTTCGCACTTTATATAGCCCGACTGATTGACCGTAGCCGCAGATACCGTATCCCCCGGAGCTTTATCGACCGGTATGCTCTCCCCTGTAAGCGCAGCTTCATTTACAGCGCTGCTGCCTTCCTTTACGATACCGTCGACCGGTATGTTTTCACCCGGTCTGACTACGAAAATGTCTCCTTTTACCACCTGCTCCACAGGTATTTCCTTTTCTTCTCCCTCTCTAACCACCACCGCAGTCTGAGGAGCCAGCTTCATAAGACCCTTAAGGGCATCTGTAGTACGTCCCTTGGATCTTGCTTCCAGCATTTTACCTACCGTTATGAGCGCCAGTATCATCGCCGCAGTTTCAAAGTAGAACTCATGCATATACGCCATAACTCCGGCAGAATCACCTCTCACCTGCGCCCCTGTCATAGCAAACAAAGCGTATGTGCTGTATACAAAAGCTGCACTGGAGCCTAAAGCTACGAGCGTATCCATATTAGGCGCAGCATGAAACAGATTTTTAAAACCGCTTATGAAGAATTTCTGATTTATCACCATTAAGGCAACAGTCAGAAGCAGCTGTATAAGTCCAATCGCCACGTGATTTTCTTCCAGCGCCTGAGGTACAGGCCATCCCCACATTGTATGTCCCATGGAAAAATACATGAGCACTATCAGAAATACCAGTGATGCTGCAAGTCGCTTTTTGAGAACGGGAGTCTCTTTATCTAAAAGCATATCCTCATTTTCCGATACCACATCCTTTGATTTTGCAGAGCTGTCCCCGCCCTTTTTCGAGGCACCGTAACCAGCAGCTTCCACTGCTGCGATTATATCTACATCTGACGCAGTACCTTCCACCCCCATAGAATTAGTCAGAAGACTGACAGAGCAGGATTCTACTCCTTCAAGCTTTGACACAGCTTTTTCGACTCGTGAGCTGCATGCCGCGCAGCTCATCCCGGTCACATTAAACTGTTCCATATAACATCATCTCCTCTAATCTGCATATATAATCTCTAAGTCGAAAATCAAAGCCTATCTCATGAGTTTTTGGAGAACACCGACAAGCTCTTCTATCGTCTCATCATTGCCTTCTATTATATCGTTTGCGACGCAGTTCCTTATATGCTCGCTGAGCAACTCCTTATTGAAGGAATTGAGAGCTGCGTTCACGGCAGCTACCTGTATCAGGATATCAGTACAGTACACATCCTTTTCCACCATTCCTCTTATACCTCTCACCTGTCCCTCTATTCTGCTAAGACGATTTATAAGACTTTTGCGCTCATTTTCCGGACGTTCTGTCGTTCTGTGACAAGTTTCTTTTGTTTTTTCCATTTTGAACCACCTTTCTCATTTTATGAAATAATACTATACCCCTCTTTGGTATATGTCAAGTTCTTTTTTTCTGAATTCACATACTTCTTTTTACCTGTTCAGCGAATTAGGAATTATTTAATATCTTCGATCTCAAGGGTGACAGGACAATGGTCGCTGCC
>CAYYMY010000008.1:0-35943 GCA_964473095.1 uncultured Oscillospiraceae bacterium
TCTCAGAGATGCTCTCGACTATAGACGGAGCCGTATATGTGGAGAGAGTATCACTCCATTCGCCGGCGGAAGTGCGAAAGGCAAAGAAAGCTGTGAGAAAAGCTTTTGAGGTACAGGAAAAGAAACTCGGCTTTGCTTTTGTCGAATTTCTTTCGACCTGCCCTACCAACTGGGGCGTTTCTCCAGTAGGCGCGCTGGATTTCATAAAAGACAAGATGATACCGTATTATCCCGTAAAGAAGTTCAAGACAGTTGAGGAGGTAGAGTGATATGGCGGCAAAACGAATGCTCTTGGCAGGGTTCGGCGGACAAGGTGTTCTGCTGATAGGTCAGATGATAGCGTACAGCGCAATGTATGAAAATAAAGAAGTGACATGGATGCCGTCATACGGTCCGGAGATGAGGGGAGGGACCGCCAACTGCACTGTAGTAGTGTCGGACAAACCGATAGCTTCGCCTCTTCCGAGCTCTTACGACGTACTCCTGGCGATGAACAAGGTGTCCTTGGATAAATATATAGATCAGCTTGAGCCGGGCGGTGATCTCTTTATAAATTCATCCATAATAGATTCAAAACCGGAGCGCAGCGATATAAACATATACTATGTTGACATCATAGGTATTGCGGAAGAAAAAGTGGGAAATGAAAAGTCGGCAAATATGGTAATGCTCGGAGCCATAATAAGAAAGACGCATGTAGTCGATATGGACGCCATGCAGAAAACTTTTGAAAAAACCATGACTGGCAAAAAAGCGAAATTCATAGAACCGAACATGCGAGCTCTAAGAGCCTGGGAAGGCTGATTATGGGCAGGACTATACTGATACTGGGTCATTACGGAAGCGGTAAAACAGAATTCTCGGTGAATTACGCGCTTCATATGAAAGAAAAAAAAGAGCATGTCGCGATTCTTGATTTTGATATAGCAAATCCGTATTTCAGGAGCCGTGAGAGACAGCAGATGCTTGAAAAGACGGGTATAGACATATATTTCAACGAATACGGATATGATATAGCCGAAGACCTTCCTGCCATAACGGCAAAAGTCAGAGCACCCCTTGAAAACAGCAGCTACGATACCATTACCGATGTCGGAGGCAATGACAGCGGCGCCAGGATAATAAATCAGTTCAGAAAGTATTTTGAAAAGGATGATACGGAAAGATATCTTGTTGTGAATGCCAACAGATTTGAAACTGACAGCATCGAAGGCATAAGATTTCATCTGGAGCATATAGAAGAGGAAATACAGCTGAAAATAAACGGACTTATCAATAATACTCACATGCTGACGGAAACGACGGCAGATGATATAATAAAAGGGTACGAACTGTGCCGCGAGATCTCAGAGCAAAGGGATATTCCGATAGTTTTCAATACATGTGTGAGATCGCTTGAGCCAAAACTCAGAGAAAGGACGAAGCATATAAAAGACTTTCGCATATTTCCGATTACGCTTAAAATGAGACCATCGTGGCTGGATGTCAAGATATGATAATGCGCGTACTTGTATTTTTGTTCCCTCAAATTATAATATGGGCAAATTTATAAATCAAGTGTGAGGAGGCAAGGGTTATGAACATAGAAAAAACGATAAAATCATTGAAGAAAAACAGATATACGGTGAGCTTTTTCAAAACCGCAAAAGAGGCGGCAGAATACATAGACAAAGAGATAGACGGAAAAACGGTGGGTTTCGGAGATTCCATTACAATGAAGGATATGAAGCTTTACGAAAGGCTGTCGGCGCATAATGAGGTTTACGACCCGAACCAGAGTTCGGACAACGATGAATTTCTTGAGCTGGCTATGAAGTGTCTCGATACCCAGGTATATCTGACTTCTGTGAATGCCATGTCGGAAACGGGGGAGATGGTGAATATCGACGGCACGGGGAACAGAGTGGCAGGGTCATTGTTCGGACATGAGAAGATTTATTTTGTGGTAACGACCAATAAAATAGAAGAAACTCTGGAAAAAGCAATTTACAGAGCAAGAAACATTGCAGGACCGAAAAACGCGCTGAAATACAATCTGAGAACGCCGTGTGTCGTAAAAGGCGACAGATGCTATGACTGTGAAAGTCCTGACAGGATATGCAATACGATGAATATTTATTTAAAAAAGATGAACGATATAGACGATGTGGAGATAGTACTGATAGATGAAAAACTTGGGTTTTAAGGGACAGAACGCTATCATCTGAAAAAAATCACAAATCAGCCCTGATAGTTGAATCGCGCGCTTTTTCTTTCGATATTTGGGGCGGTAGTGAAATTTCGTATAGGATTCTAATCAAATTATCAGGAGAGCAGAGATGATCATTAAAGTTTCGATTTTAATAGTGTTTTTTGCAATAATGGTAGGTATAGGAATCTACTGCAGGAAACATGCGACAGATGTTAAAGGATTTGTTCTTGGAGGACGTTCGGTAGGCCCGTGGCTTACAGCCTTTGCTTACGGGACATCTTATTTTTCAGCGGTCGTATTCGTCGGATATGCGGGACAGTTCGGCTGGAGATTCGGTATAGCGTCCACGTGGATAGGTCTTGGCAACGCTGTGATCGGCTCTCTTCTCGCATGGGTGGTACTCGGGAGAAGGACGAGAATAATGACTCAGCATCTCGATTCGTCTACCATGCCTGAATTTTTCGGCAAGAGATTTGACAGCAAATCTCTCAAGATAGGTGCTTCCGCGCTGATATTCATTTTCCTCATACCGTATACGGCATCCCTTTACAACGGTCTTTCGAGACTTTTTGCCATGGCGTTTAACGTGAATTTTACAGTATGTATAATCGGAATGGCTGTTTTGACAGGCATATATGTCATAGCGGGAGGATATATGGCGACTGCCATAAATGACTTTATACAGGGAATAATAATGATATTCGGCATATGCGCCGTGATAGCGGCGGTGCTTCAGAGCAAGGGCGGCTTTATGGAGGCGATGAGCTCTCTTGCGGAAGTGAAGGACGCTGAAGTCACATCTATGAACGGCGCCTTTGCTTCATTTCTTGGCCCTGATCCTCTGGGACTTCTCGGTGTTGTGATACTCACATCCCTCGGCACGTGGGGGCTTCCGCAGATGGTCCAGAAATTCTATGCGATCAGCAGTGAAAGCGCCATACATAAAGGCACGATAATTTCCACGCTGTTTGCAGTCATGGTTTCCGGCGGTTGTTATTTCCTCGGAGGATTCGGTAGACTGTTTTCAGACAGCATTGATGTGCAGGCAAACGGATATGATTCCATTATTCCTACGATGCTTTCGGGACTTTCGGATGTACTGATAGGTCTCGTTGTCCTTCTGGTGCTTTCAGCGTCTATGTCGACCCTTTCATCTCTCGTTATGGCATCGAGTTCGACGCTTACGCTTGATTTTATAAAAGATTTGTTCGCTAAAAATATGAATGAGAAGTCACAGGTGCTTTGTATGAGAATACTGATAGTGGTATTTATTGCCATATCTGTTGTCATCGCCATGGTACAGTACAAGGGAGCCATTACATTCATAGCACAGCTCATGGGAATATCATGGGGAGCGCTTGCGGGTTCGTTTCTGGGACCTATGATATACGGACTTTATTGGAAGAAGACGACTAAAACGGCTTGCTGGACGAGCTTCATATTCGGTGCAGGAATAATGACGGCAAATATGATAGCGCCTCAGATATTTCCTGCGATACTTCAGTCGCCGATAAACGCGGGAGCTTTTGCAATGGCGGCGAGTCTGGTAATAGTGCCTGTCGTGAGCCTTATAAGCAGAAAACCCTCGGAAACACTCGTTGAAGACTGCTTCAGCTGTTATGACATAACGGCTACGATAAAAGCAAAGGTCGCTCTTCCGGACGAAGAAGAGGATTGATGTATGGAAGAAGAACGCCTGAAAATCCGTACTCGGCTGTTATATTATATACTAAAATATCTTGACATTGAGTGACTAAAATGTTAGTATAATTCGTGCGGCGGCAATGTATCCGCTGTAATGCGGCGGTGTAGCTTAGTTGGTTAGAGCGTCCGGTTCATACCCGGAAGGTCGGTGGTTCGACTCCACTCGCCGCTACCATATAAGGGCGCTTAGCTCAGCTGGGAGAGCACCTGCCTTACAAGCAGGGGGTCATAGGTTCGAGCCCTATAGCGCCCACCATGGTCCGGTAGTTCAGTTGGTTAGAATGCCAGCCTGTCACGCTGGAGGTCGACGGTTCGAGCCCGTTCCGGATCGCCAATTATTTTTTTGGAGCGCAAGCTCCGTTGAGGCGACATAGCCAAGTGGTAAGGCAGAGGTCTGCAAAACCTTTATTCCCCGGTTCAAATCCGGGTGTCGCCTCCATTACTTTATACCGCGTATGCGGCAAATCATGCGGTGGGTATAGTCAAGTGGTTAAGACAGCGGGTTGTGGCTCCGTTATGCGTGGGTTCGAATCCCACTATCCACCCCATTATATTAACGGTCGTATATGAAAAATCGTTGGGGTATCGCCAAGCGGTAAGGCAACGGATTCTGATTCCGTCATGCGCAGGTTCGAATCCTGCTACCCTAGCCAGATAAAGTAACCGATGCTTGATGCACCGGTTTTCTTTTTGATTACATAAAAAGGACTATCCGTCTGATGAGATAGTCCTTATTGTTTTAATATAGCTTATCCTGGTATGATAAGATGCCCGAATAGAAGTTATTCGGCGTAGGTTTCCGCCTCTGCTTCAGCTGCTTTCTGTGCAAGAACCTTTTCGTATTCTTCAAAGATAGCATCTCTGATTTTGTTTCTCGTTTCCGAAACGAGAGGATGAGCGATATCTCTAAAATCGCCTTCGCCCATCTTTCTGCTAGGCATAGCGATGAACAGGCCGTTTTGTCCTTCGATAATCTTGATGTCGTGAACGACAAACTCATCATCAAAAGTGATGGAAACTACGGCTTTCATTTTGCCCTCATCGTTAACTTTGCGAATTCGTACGTCAGTAATGTTCATTTGTGGTACCGCCTTTCATGCCGTATTGTTTTCATTAAATATATCTTATATTATACTATATAAAATTTTTGTTAACAAGTAAATTTTAAAAAATCTGACAATTTGGTATTACAGATACTTTTCGGGTCTCTTCATTCACTTTGCCAAGGTGCACTATGGGGAAATAATCCTGCACTTTTTTCTTTTTCGGTTCGATGTTGACGATGGCCACACCTATGCCTACGACACTTATGTCCACTTCAGAGAATATTTCGACTATGCCCTTGATGCTTCCGCCTCCCCGCATGAAGTCATCGATTATCAGGACCTTTGAGCCGGGAGCTGCTGCGCGCTTCGATATTGACATTTTCTGAAGCCTTTCCGATGAGCCGGGAAAATAATTTATGCTGACGGTCGCACCCTCTGATATCTTGGTTTCCCTTCGTATGACTATGACGGGAAGATTGAGCAGATGGGCAGTCATGAAAGCGACAGGTATTCCCTTGGTTTCTATTGTGGCGACGTAGTCCGCACCGGCTTTCCTGAATTTTTTAGCGAATATCTGGGCCATTCCCTTGACGATGGAAGGGTCGTACATTATATCCGATGTGTAGAGGAAACCTCCTCCGAGGATTCTGCTCTCCTCCTTCAGCATGGAGCACAGATTCTTCTGTACGGCAGCAGCTTTTTCGGGAGATATATCAGGCACGTATTTCACGCCTCCGGAAGCGCCGGGTATGGTTTCTATGTATCCGTATCCCGCAGCTTTCATAGCTTCCTTTGCCGCGCTTATATCTTCGCTTATGCTTGATTTTGCCGCCGAAAATCTGTCGCAGAAATAGTTAAGATTGAAAATCTTTTCAGGTGATTCGGCGAGTATCTGGCATATGGCGCCGACTCTGTGACTTCTTTTCATATTAGGACCTCCGATAGAATTATAATAACAGTCATTAGCCTAAAAAACAAATTTTTTATAATTACAACGCATTTTTATTTGTAAATATGGTATAATCCAATTAACTATGATTAGGGAGGCGTGATAATGATAAATTTGCCGGACTATAAGAAGATACACTGCATCGGTATCGGAGGAATCGGATTATCGGCAGTGGCGGAGATACTTATATCGAGGGGATATGAAGTCTCTGGTTCGGATATGAGAGAGAGCGATATTACCGAAAAGCTTATAGATGACGGAGCTGATATATATTTAGGCCATAGAGCGAAAAACGTGGAAGGAAAGGAACTCGTCATATATTCGGCAGCTGTAGCTCACGATAATCCGGAGCTTGCAAGGGCTGAGGAGCTGGGGATACCGGCTATCACAAGGGCGCAGGCTCTCGGAGCGCTGATGGAGGAATATGAGAACAGCATAGCCATATCGGGCACCCATGGAAAAACCACGACAACCTCTATGGTTTCTTTGATTTTAAAAAATGCGCAAAAGGAGCCGACTATTCTTATAGGAGGCAATCTTTCAGAGATAAACGGCAACGTATATGTAGGAAAAAACAAATATTTTGTGACGGAAGCCTGTGAATACATGGACAGCTTTCTTAACCTTAAACCTAAAATCGAGATAATCCTGAACATAGATTCGGACCATCTCGATTATTTTAAGGATGTGGAACATATAGCAAAGTCCTTCGACAAATTTGCGAGACTTGTACCGGAGGACGGCGCCGTGATAGCATATGAGGCGAATCCTTTCGTTAAAAGCGTCATAGACGGTCTGCCTAATGCGGTAACCTTCGGGCTGAGTGAAAGCTGCGATTATTATGCTTCTGATATAAACTTCGACAATGACGGTATGCCTGAATTCAATGTCAATCACGGAGACAGGGTTTTATGCAGGATAAAGCTGTCTATACCGGGAGAGCACAACATACTCAATGCGCTTTCTGCTTTTGCCTGCTGCCACATACTCGGCGTAGATACGGAGGATATAGTCAGGACGCTCAACAGTTATACGGGAACACAGAGAAGATTCGATGTGCTGGGGAAAACCAGCAGCAATATAAAGATAGTGGACGACTACGCTCATCATCCGACGGAGATAAAGGCGACTCTTTCTGCTGTTAAAAATATGAAGCACAACAATCTGTGGTGCCTGTTCCAGCCTCATACCTATACGAGAACGATGGCTCTGATAGATGATTTTGCGACAGCCTTTGATGAGGCAGACAAAATAGTGCTGGCGGAAATATACGCGGCAAGAGAAAAGAACATATACAAGATAAGCTCGCGGACTCTGATGAACAGGATAAAAGAAGCGGATCCTTCCAAAGAAGTTTATTTCTTCAAGGATTTCGAGGAGATAGCCAATTTCGTATACAACAACGCTGAAGAAGGCGATCTCGTAATAACCATGGGAGCAGGAGACATATACAGAGTAGGCGAAATGATTTTGGAAAAGGACAGGAAATTCTGACCGCAGGCGATTAACTGCGTGGAACTTTAGTGAGGTGTACTTATGGATATCAGAGAATACGAAGCGATAGAAGAAAAACGCATACAGAGAAATCTGGAATATATGAACGAAGGCGTCAGATTCATAGACATAAGAACTGCTTATATAGATGAAGGTATTGAGATAGGAAAGGGTACGGTGATATATCCGTGTGTAATACTGGAAGGAAAAGTGACAATAGGGGAAGACTGCACTATTGGTCAGAATACAAGGATAAAGGATTCGACTGTGGGCAGCGGCACTTCGATACAGAGCTCCGTAATAATGGAGAGCAAAGTCGGAGATGAGACAAGCATAGGACCTTTTGCATATCTCAGACCGGGCAGCGAAATAGGAAACGGCTGCAAGGTGGGGGATTTTGTGGAAATAAAAAATTCAAAGCTGGATGACGGAGCAAAAGCTGCACATCTTACGTATGTCGGAGACTCTGACGTGGGCAAAAAGGTAAATCTCGGATGCGGAGTGGTATTTGTGAATTATGACGGAAGCAGAAAATATCGTTCTGTTGTGGAAGACGGAGCTTTCATAGGCTGTAACGTAAATCTTGTATCTCCTGTAAATGTAGGAAAGAATGCGTATATAGCGGCGGGAAGCACCATAACGAAAAATGTTCCGGAAGGGTCGCTACATGTGGCGAGAGCAAAAGGTAAAACGATAGAGGGTTGGGTAGAAAAAAGAGGTATTTTAAAAAAATAGCGGCAGTTTATAGTGAAAGTAGAGGTAGGAGAAACAAATGAACAACAGCGTATTTTCAAATTACAAGGTGTTTGCGGGCAATTCACATCTTGAATTGGCAGAAGAAATCGCCTCGATAATGGGAAAACCTCTCGGAAGAGCTACGGTAAACAAATTCAGCGATGGTGAAATTTCCGTAAATCTGTGGGAAACGGTGAGAGGTTCTGACTGTTATATAGTTCAGTCAACATGTGATCCGGTAAACGACAACCTGATGGAACTACTGATAATGATAGATGCCATGAAGAGGGCATCCGCCGGAAGGATAAATGCGGTAATACCTTATTACGGATATGCACGACAGGACAGAAAGGCGAAAGCGAGAGACCCGATCACGGCAAAACTTGTAGCGGATATACTCGTTGCCGCGGGAGCAGACAGAGTTGTTAGCATGGATCTTCACGCAGCGCAGATACAAGGATATTTTGATATACCTGTGGATCATCTCGTGGGTATGCCTATACTTTCGAAGTACTTTGCAGATAAAGGAATCGATGACGTTGTGATAGTTTCTCCTGACCACGGCAGCGTCACGAGAGCGAGAAACATGGCTCAGCCTCTGAACGCTCCTATAGCCATAGTGGACAAGAGAAGACCTGAGCCAAACAAGAGCGAGATCATGAACATAATAGGAGATATAGAAGGTAAGAACTGTATTCTCGTAGACGATATGATAGATACGGCGGGCACTATAACTAATGCGGCAAATGCGCTGAAAGATCTGGGCGCCGTAAGCGTGAGAGCGTGCGCTACCCATGCGGTGCTTTCAGGACCGGCAATAGAGCGTATAGAAAATTCGGCGATAGAAGAGCTGGTGCTGCTCAATACGCTTCCTATTCCTGAGGAAAAGAGAATCGATAAGATGAGGATAGTTTCCGTAGCGCCTCTTTTTGCCGAAGCGATGACGAGAATTTTCACAAACGGCTCCATAAGCAAGCTGTTTGACTGATTCCGAGACAGACAGAAAGGTTACGATAAAGTATGTTTGTTGTGGCAGGATTGGGAAACCCAGGCAGAAAATACGAAAAAACCAGGCATAACATGGGGTTTTGGGCAGTGGACAGACTGGCGAAAAAAAACGATATAAAGATAAAGAAGATAAAACATAAAGCGCTCATCGGAGACGGAATCATTTCGGGTGAGAAGGTGCTTCTCGTAAAGCCTCAGACGTATATGAACCTGAGCGGAGAATCTCTTCGTGAGATCGTGGATTATTACGATGTGGAGCTGAACAGATTACTGGTAATCTACGACGATTTCGACATTGAAGCGGGACTTCTGAGGATAAGAAAAAAGGGAAGCGCCGGAAGTCATAACGGTATGAAGTCTATAATAAACTCCCTTGGCAGTCAGGATTTCCCGAGGATGAGAATCGGTATAGGCGCAAGCGGCGGTATGGAATGGAAGGATTTCGTCATAGGCAGGATGTCGGAAAAGGAAACAAAGATACTGGATACTGCCGCTAACAGAGCTGCCGATGCGGTGCAGTATATCCTTGAAAAGGGTATAGACAGGGCTATGAATGAATACAATGTAAAGACATCAACAGAAGCGGAGAAAAAGGACAGTGACGCAAAAAGGAATGATTAACATTACGGGAGCGGCGGAAGGAAGAGTCGCTCCCATTGCAGCTGAAATATTGAATGAAAAAAAAGGTCAGAGTCTGATAGTTGTTTCAACTTTTAACAGGGCGAAGCGGTTGGCGGCGGACCTTTCTTTTTTTAGTGGAGAATATGAAGGCTCTGATACCGCAGATGAAGATACGGGAAGAAGGCAGATACTGGTGCTTCCACCGGAAGAAGAGACGATGATACAGTACGAAGCGAAAAGCAATGATTATCTTCTCGAAAGACTGAAAGTGCTGAAAACCGTTGTGAAAAGCGAAGACTGTGTTGTGATAGCGCCGGTTACTGGCGCTGTCAAAAAGCTGCCTCCTAAAGAAATCTTCGAAGAAAATATCATTGAGCTGAAGCTCGGAGATGATGTGTACATTGAGGAAATCAAAAAAAAGCTTTCCTTCATGGGCTATGAGAGAATATCGACGGTGGAGAACAGAGGTGAGTTTTCCGTGAGAGGAGGAATAATAGATGTATTCACGCCCGATGCCGATTATCCGTACAGAATAGAGCTGTTCGACACTGAAATCGACTCTATAAGAACATTCGACACGGACACGCAACGTTCAAAGGAGGTCCTGGAATGCGTTTCCATATCCCAGTGCTCCCAGATAGTAAAAGACCGTGAGCTTTTTGACAGAGCCGAAGCAAATATACGCAAAGCTTATGAAAAGAGCATAAAGAAGATAGAGAAAAAGGAAGGAAACAGTGAGAGAGTCCATAACCTCAAGCAGCGGGAGCAGCAGCTTATCGAATATTCAGAGAGCATGATAAACCTTCAGTACATGGAGAAGTTCATAAATTATTTTTATGATGAGAGCATGTACATATGGGATTATATGAAAGACCCCCTTGTCCTCATAGATGATCCGGCAAGGATACTGGAAACTCTTGAGGTGCGCGAAAAGGAGCAGGCGGACGATATAGAAGCCATACTCTCAGCAGGACGAGGCATAGGAGAGGATTTTGCGTCCGTATCAGGACAGAAGGATTATTTCAGACTATATGAGATGGAGGGATATATATTCACGCCTTTTGTGAGCACAATAAAAAACGCTCCTGCATTGAAAAGGCTTGTAACGGTGAACTGCAGGCAGACTCCTGATTTCAACGGACACCTGGATATGCTAAAAAGCGAGCTGTTCGGATACGTTAAACGTGGATATAAGGTTACGATAGTATGCAGCAGCAGAGAACGCATCGACAACATGGGCGAATTTCTGATAAGAGAGAAGCTTGACGACAAAGTAATGCTCAAACAGGGCTCCATCACCGGCGGTATGGAGTTCCCAGATGAAAAGATATGCTATATATGGGAAGGAGATATATTCGGAAGCTCCCACAGGCACAGAAGAAAAAAGAAAAAGTCGCGAGGAGAGCAGATAAAGAGTTTTGCCGATGTCAGGGAAGGCGATTATGTAGTGCATGAAAGCCACGGCATAGGTAAATTCATGGGAATCGAGCAGCTTGTAGTGCAGGGAGTGAAAAAGGATTATCTGAAAGTAAAGTACGCCGGCGAGGATTCCCTCTATATACCGGTGGACCAGCTGGGAATGCTTCAGAAGTACGTGGGAGGAGAAGGCAATGTACCGAAGCTGAACAAACTCTCGGGCAGCGAATGGAAAAACACAAAGGCAAAAGCCAAAGCTGCCGTGACGGATATGGCGTATGAGCTTATAAAAGTTTCCGCGGCGAGGATGAATGAGAAAGGATATGCTTTTTCGGAAGACACAGTATGGCAGAAAGAATTTGAAGACAGCTTTCCTTATGAAGAAACAGACGACCAGCTCAGGTGCATAGACGAGATAAAACGGGATATGGAAAGGGATGTGCCCATGGACAGGCTGCTGTGCGGAGACGTGGGCTTCGGAAAGACGGAAGTCGCGGCAAGAGCGCTTTTCAAGTGCGTTGCAGACGGCAAGCAGGCGGCGGTGCTGGTGCCGACAACCTTGCTTGCAAATCAGCATTACTATACGCTGAAAGATAGGTTTGAAAAATTCCCGTTCAAGGTTGAGATGATATCGAGATTCAGGAGCGCGGCGCAGCAGAAAAAGATACTCGCAGGTGTTGAAAAGGGCAGCGTAGACCTTATAATAGGAACGCACAGACTTCTGTCCGATGATGTGAAGTTCAAGGATCTGGGACTGCTCGTCATAGATGAAGAGCAGCGATTCGGAGTGAAGCACAAGGAAAAGATAAAACAGCTGAAAGAAAATGTCGATGTGCTTACGCTTTCGGCAACCCCGATACCGAGAACGCTTCATATGTCCCTTTCGGGAATCAAGGATATGAGCACCATAGAAGAGCCGCCTGAAGACAGGTATCCGGTGCAGACATACGTTATGGAGCAGGATGATTTCGTCATACGTGAAGCAATAGAAAAGGAGCTTGCGAGGGGCGGACAGGTATATATCCTGTACAACAGAGTGGAGTCCATAAACAGAGTTGCATCCGAAATAGAGAGGCTGGTGCCTGAAGCGTCCTTTGCCGTAGGGCACGGTAAGATGAGGGAGCATCAGCTTGAAAATGTGATAATGGATTTTTCCGCGGGAGAATACGATGTCCTTGTGGCAACCACGATAATAGAATCTGGTATGGATATACCCAATGTGAATACTATGGTAGTGCTTGATGCCGACAGCTTCGGACTTGCACAGCTTTATCAGCTCAGGGGACGCGTGGGACGTTCGGGCAGGATGGCTTATGCGTACCTGATGTACCGCCGGGATAAAAATCTTTCCGAAATCGCCGAGAAGCGGCTGAGAGCCATAAAGGAATTTACTGAATTCGGCTCCGGATTTAAGATAGCCATGAAGGACCTTGAGCTCAGAGGCGCGGGAAATCTTCTGGGCACAGAACAGTCGGGACATATGCTGAACGTGGGATACGAGCTTTACTGTAAGATGCTTGAGGAAGCGGTGAAGACGATCAGCGGTAAAGATGTGATGCCTGCCGCGGAGGAGACGGCGTTCAGTCTTCCGATACCTGCCATAATTCCTGAAAGATATATAGAAAATGAAGTCTTAAGGCTTCAGATGTATAAAAAGATAGCCGTCATAGCCGGCGATGAGGATGAAGCGGAGGTAATAGATGAGCTTGTGGACAGATTCGGCGATATACCGAGAGATACGATGAATCTGATAAAGATCTCTAAGATCAGGAGCATGGCGGGAAAACTCGGAATAAAGGAAATCTCAAAGCAGGGATACAAAATAATATTCAAGCTGTGGGAAAACGTCAAGCTTTCGGAAGGCATCATGGCGGGACTTATCTCGCAATACGGAAGAAGAATGATGGTGAACGGAGGGAAGGAGCCGTTTATAAGGCTTACGATAAATGAAAACAAGGAGGACAGCCTGAAAGCCATAGAAAAATTTCTGCAGACCGCATCAGCTGCGTATGGGTGACGCATTTATACGGCATTTATATAGATATCGAAAAAACTGCGTTAAAAGCCCTAAAACGCCTTGACTTTTCAATGCCTGCAATATAAAATGACAGAGTACGAATTCCGATGACGGGAGTCTGTTTTTTCGGGCGAAGTCAGGGTAAGTGCGAAGGATTTATACAAATTGATACAGCGGCTGTGACGGAGACAGTAGCCCCGCGTAATATCCTTACAGAGAGCTGCCATGATGCTGAGAAGGCAGCGGTGAAGCGAAGGTGAATATCACTTCTGAGCCGGACACTTTAAGAGAGATGAGATGATGGTCTCATAATTAGGGTGGTACCGCGGTTTAAGATCGTCCCTAACTATGGGGGCGCTTTTTTATTATACAGGAGTAAAAGATATTTATATCGCGGTGACAGAAGCAGAGGCGGCGGTAGATTCTGTCATTACCATACTATATCGAAAGGAAATCGGAAAATGATCAAAAATTTATCGGAAAAACCAATAGCAGAGCTTCAGATGGAGCAGGCGGACAGATGGGAAAAAGAAGATCTTCTCGGCAAATGCATAAGCACGAGAGAGGGTATGCCTTCATTCATATTCTATGAGGGACCTCCAACGGCAAACGGAAGACCCGGGATACATCATGTTATCGCGAGAACGCTGAAGGACTCGGTATGCAGATACAAGACTATGAGAGGGTATGCCGTCAAGCGTAAAGCAGGCTGGGATACTCACGGACTGCCGGTAGAGATAGAAGTTGAAAAACAGCTTGGAATGTCGGGAAAGCAGGATATCGAAAAGTACGGCATCAAGGAATTCAATGAAAAGTGCAAGGAATCGGTGTTCACTTACGAGAGCATGTGGAGAAACATGACCAAGAGAATGGGATATCTCATAGACATGGACTTTCCATATATCACCCTCGACAACGATTATATAGAAACACTGTGGTGGATAATCAAAGAATTTTTCGATGCGGGAATGATATACGAAGGACACAAGATACTCCCTTACTGTCCGAGATGCGGGACAGGGCTTGCATCCCACGAAGTGGCGCAGGGATATAAAGAAGTAAAGGTAACGACCATAACCGCAAAATTCAAGAGAAAGGACGTGGATGAATATTTTCTCGCCTGGACGACGACCCCGTGGACACTTGCGTCCAACGTTTCACTTACGGTGGGACCTGATATAGATTACGTAAAAGTAAGGATGACTGCGGGAGATGAAGAAGGCAGCGTATTTTATGTTGCAAAGGTGCTTGCGGATAAAGTGCTGGGAGCGGATAACTATGAAGTTATCGAAGAGATGAAGGGAAAGGATCTCGAATACATCGAATACGAACAGCTCATGCCGTTTGTAAAACCTGATAAAAAAGCTTTTTACGTTACATGCGCCGATTATGTAACGATAGAAGACGGCACGGGAATAGTTCATACAGCCCCGGCTTTCGGTGAAGATGACTACAACACGGGAAGAAGGTACGGACTGCCTGTTGTGAACCCTGTGGATGAGCAGGGCAAGTATACGGAGACACCATGGCAGGGTCGTTTCGTAATGGAGGACGGTCTCGATGTGGATATCATAAAGTGGCTTGCAGGTGAGAACAAAATATTCGCAAAAGAGAAGATCGTTCACAATTATCCTCATTGCTGGAGATGTGGCACGCCTCTCGTTTACTATGCAAAGCCGAGCTGGTATATAGAGATGACAAAGCTTAAGGATGAGCTTGTGGCAAACAACAATTCCGTAAACTGGTTTCCTGATTTCGTGGGAGAAAAAAGATTCGGCAACTGGCTTGAAAACGTGAACGATTGGGCAATCTCGAGGAACAGATACTGGGGCACGCCTATACCTATCTGGAGATGCGAATGCGGACACCTCGAATGTGTGGGAAGCAGAGCAGAGCTCGTTGAAAAAGCACAGGAAAATATCATCGAGGATATAGAGCTGCACAGACCGTATGTGGATGATGTTCATATGACATGTCCTGTATGCGACAAGACTATGACCAGAATACCTGAAGTAATGGACTGCTGGTTTGACAGCGGAGCCATGCCTTTTGCGCAGCAGCATTATCCATTTGAAAACAGCGAGGATTTCGATGAAGAGCTTTTCCCTGCCGATTTCATATGCGAAGGAATCGACCAGACGAGAGGATGGTTCTACTCTCTTATGGCAATATCGACCTTCATCAAGGGTAAGGCGCCGTATAAGAACGTGCTCGTGAACGACCTCATTCTCGACAAGCACGGCAAGAAAATGAGCAAACACGTTGGAAACACCGTAGATCCGTTTGAGCTTTTCGACAAGTACGGAGCAGACGCGCCGAGATGGTATCTTCTCTACGCATCGCCGGTATGGTCGCCGACCAAGTTTGACGAGGAGGGTCTTATCGAAGTAGTCAGCAAGTTCTTCGGGACGCTTAAAAACGTATATAACTTCTTTGTACTGTATTCAAATCAGGATGAGATAGACCCTGCGGCGATAAAAGTGGACTATGACAAGAGACCGGAACTCGACAGATGGATAATATCAAAATACAATAAACTCATAAAAGAGGTCATTGAGGATATGGATAGATACGACCACATGAAATCCGTAAGAAAAATACAGGATTTCGTTACAGAAGACTTGTCCAACTGGTATATAAGAAGAGCGAGAAGAAGATTTTGGGAAGAAGAGATGAATGAAGACAAGATGTCGGTATACGCCACCACGTACGAAGTGCTTGTGGGGGTATCGCAGCTTATCGCTCCTTTTGCTCCGTTCATTTCAGATGAAATGTACCAGAACCTTACAGGGAATGAATCGGTACATCTTTCATTTTTCCCTGAGGCAGATGAAAGTCTCATAGATGATAAAGTGGAAGAAAGAATGGACCTTGTGCGCATCCTTGTGGGACTTGGACGCGGTACGCGTGAAAAGGAGAGAATAAAAGTAAGACAGCCTTTGTCCGGAGTACTCGTGGACGGAAAGTATGAGTCTGTAATAGGAGATCTTACACCGCTTATCATGGAGGAGCTGAATATCAAGAAAGTTATATTCGAAAAAGACCTCGAAGGATATATGAACTATACGCTCAAGCCTAACTTCAAAGTTGCGGGACCCGTTCTGGGCAAGAATATAAAAGGCTTTGCGGCTGAACTTGCAAAAGCCGATCCGGCAGGGACTGTAGCCGCGCTTGAAAGCGACGGAATGATCACCATGGAGATAAACGGAGAGAAGTTTGAGATAACGAAGGAAATGGTGGATGTAAAGATTTCTGCAAAAAAAGGCTTTGCCGTTGCGATGGAAAACAACGTGTTTACCATTCTTGATACTACGCTTACACCTGAACTCATAAGAGAAGGGCTGGCGAGAGAGCTCGTATCCAAAGTGCAGCAGATGAGAAAGCAGAACGACTATGAGATGATGGACAATATAAATATATATTTCAGCGCTGACGAAGATGTTGCCGCGGCGATCGACGAGTACAGAGATTATATCATGAAAGAAACCCTTGCCGCTGACATGGCTAAAAAGCAGGATCTCAAGGAAGTGGAGCTCAACGGACATAAGACAGGGCTCGATATAGAAAGGGTATAGAACATGAGCACGGATATAGAAAATCTGAGAAGACTTGCAGGCTGGGATGTAAAGCATCATACAGATGTGTTTGATTTTTATGTGTCTCTTGGAAGGGACCTTGACTATATTTCGGTAAAGTTCGGTATGGAGCTTCCGGATGTGGTCAATCTTCTGCAGGGATACGGAGAGAAAATCGAGCTTAAAAGCGATGAAGAGATAAAGGCAGTAAGAAAGAAAAAAGGCGCTCTGAAATTTCTGCCGAGCGATGTATACGATACTCCCGGCAGAGGAAGATATGAGAAACTCCCGAGAATGTTCGTGGAAGAATATATAGAGAAGTTTTATCCGGGAATATCATCGGAAAATCCTCAGAATGACTGGATATGTATAGATGAATATCTGAGGCATTTTCATCCCAAATGGATGGCGAAGGATAAAGAGTGAGTGCAGATGGAAGAAAAGGATATGGAAAAAACCGATCTTCAGGGGCTCAGATTTGATGAATCCGAAAAATTTGCTGTGGCGCACGGAGAACCTGCTTTTCGCGGCAGACAGCTTTTCAGATGGATAAACAAAGGCGCGAGGGATTTTTCGCAGATGAGCGATCTTTCTTTGGGATTCCGTGAAAAACTGGAAAAATGTGCTTTGGCGGGCAGTGTGCATATATTGGATATGCAGGAGGACGAGGAAGACGGAACGCGTAAATTCCTTTTCGATCTTTCGGACGGAAGCGCAGTGGAAGGCGTGTTCATGAAATACAGATACGGAAATTCTCTGTGCATTTCCTCTCAGGTGGGCTGCCGGATGGGATGCGCATTCTGCGCTTCAGCGCTTGGCGGCTTTGAGAGAAACCTTACGGCAGGAGAGATGATGGGGCAGATATTTGAAGCGGAAAGAGCTGCCGGAGAGAAAGTAAACCATATAGTTGTAATGGGCATGGGAGAGCCGTTCGATAACTATGAAAACCTGTCGCGATTTTTGGATATCGTAAGACATAAAGACGGAAAAAATCTCAGCAGCAGGAACATCACCGTATCCACCAGCGGAATCATTCCGTTTATGGAACGTTTTTGCGGGGAGTTTCCCCAGGTGAATCTTGCAGTATCCCTACACAGGCTTGATGATGAAGGACGCGACCGCATAATGCCGGTGAACAGAGCATATCCTGTTGATGAGCTTATAGAAACAGCACGGAAATGTGCCGAAAAAACAGGCAGGAGAATAACCTTCGAATACGCTCTTATAGAAGGAGAAAACGATACGGCAAACGATATCGAGCTTATGAAGCGCAAGCTATCGGGTATACTGTGCCATGTCAATCTTATACCGCTGAATCCTGTGGCGGAGACAGGATTTAAAGGAAGCAGCAGAAAACGTGCCGAGGAGGTTGCCGCGGAGCTTGTATCCTCCGGAATTCCCGCGACGGTGAGAAGAGAGGTAGGAAGAAATATTGACGGGGCGTGCGGTCAGCTACGTCTCAGAAGAAGACAACGCGACTATGTGGGATGACGATATCGATATTTTCAAATAAAAGAAAATGAATTTCCGCGTTAAATCTTGAGTATTGAGAGATTACCCTATATAATATAAGTGTAATGCTTAAAGATTTCAGAAAAGAGGTATAAAATGTTTGAAAAGCTAACAGAAAAGTTAAAAGCAGAGCCGCGCACTATAGTTTTTACCGAAGGCACGGATGCCCGTATCCTCGATGCGGCGGACAGGCTTACAAAGGATGACATACTTAAAGTGATCCTTCTCGGCAGGGGAGAAGAAGTGAAGAAAGCTGCGGCGGACGGCAGCTTCAATATTGAAAAATGTGAAATAATCGATCCCGAAAAGTATGATGAAATCGAGTCTATGGTTGAGAAGATGATAGAGCTGAGAAAGGGCAAGATGACTGAAGAACAGGTGAGAGAAGCTCTTTCAAAGTCAAACTATTTCGGAACT
The DNA here is from genome assembly GCA_964473095.1 of uncultured Oscillospiraceae bacterium. Classification (GTDB taxonomy): domain Bacteria; phylum Bacillota; class Clostridia; order Peptostreptococcales; family Anaerovoracaceae; genus Lentihominibacter. The sequence continues at coordinate 18,686 of CAYYMY010000008.1, forward strand.
ATGCTGGTGAAGATGGGAAAAGCAGACTGTCTGCTCGGAGGAGCGACATACTCAACTGCAGATACGGTGAGACCTGCTCTTCAGCTGATAAAGACAAAACCGGGAAACAAGATAGTAAGCTCATGCTTCATCATGGTCAAGGGTGACCGGAAGCTGGCTATGGGCGACTGCGCGATAAATATCGCTCCTACGGAGGACGAGCTGGTGGAAATCGCAATTGAATCGGCGAAGACAGCCAAAGTTTTCGGAATAGAGCCTAAAGTTGCTATGCTGTCCTATTCAACATATGGTTCAGGAAAGGGTGATATGGTGACACTGGTTGCCAATGCCACAAAGAAGGTGAAGGAAGCGGCGCCTGATCTTGAAGTGGACGGAGAACTTCAGTTTGATGCTGCTGTTGCTCCTGAAGTCGCGAAGGTAAAATGCGCAGGCTCAAAAGTTGCGGGACAGGCTAATACATTCATATTCCCTGATATAAACGCGGGAAATATAGGATATAAGATAGCGGCAAGACTTGGCGGATATGAAGCAATAGGACCTGTACTCCAGGGACTCAATGCTCCGATAAACGATTTAAGCCGCGGATGCAATGCGGATGAAGTTTACAAGATGGCCATAGTTACAGCTGCTTTAAGCTGATAAGCGAATGATTTTACAACCGGGGGAATTATTTTTCCCCTTTAGGAGGACGATGTTATGGTGAAATTACTCATAGGACATAAGGGAAGCGGTAAAACCAATACGATGGTGCAGCTGGCAAACGAGAGCATTGAAAAGAGCAATGGCAGCATAGTATTTATAAATAAAAATCACAGACTCATGTATGAGCTTAATTTTAAAATAAGGGTGATATGCATGGAGGATTTCGAACATATCACCAATATAGATGAATATGTAGGATTTTTATACGGAATAATCAGTTCGGACCACGATATAGAAATCATATTCATAGACAGCATAATGAAACATGCGGATGTATCTTTAGGAGATCTTCCTGTATTCATAAACAGACTCAAGAGTATTTCGGAAACCTACGATTTGGACTTTATAGTAAGCGTAAGTGCGGAAAAGGAAGAAATGATAGGAGTGGATTTCAGCAACTGTGAAATACTGAACTGACAAAACGAATTATATTGAAATAGAAAAAACGGTGTAAGCACCATAATCTGGTGTTTGCACCGTTTTTTTATTGTGTTATAATAAAGACGTTATGAAAAACGCTTATCTATTTATAGTGCTTACAGCATTTCTATTCGGAACGATGGAGGTGGCGTGTAAACTTGCGGGAAATGAGTTGGATCCTTTTCAGCTGACGTTTATAAGATTCGCGATAGGAGGTCTGCTCCTGCTGCCATTTGCGGCAGCAGAAATAAAAAAAGACAAAATAAAGATAACATTTAAAGACATCATTATACTTACGGGAGTCGGTACGCTTGGGATACCTTTGAGCATGCTATTGTTTCAGATAGGTGTTATGAACGCGAATGCATCGACGGCATCGGTACTCATCTCAATAAATCCATTGTTCACCATGGTATTTGCACATTTCTTTACGAATGAGAAAATTAATATACATAAGCTGATTGTATTGGTGATAGCTTTCGCGGGACTTATATTCATGATTAAACCATGGAATGTTCAAGAGGGAAATACAGTTATAGGTGTAACATGCGTATTGCTGGCCGCTATATTTTTCGGAGCTTATACGATTGCCGGAAAGGTAAGCGTACAGAAGATGGGCATAATCGTACAGACCAGCATAAGTTTTATAATGGGGTCGCTGGTGCTTCTGATTATCATACTCATAACGGGCAGACCGGTGATTGCAGGTATTGCGGATAATATCTTACTTGTAGGGTATGTAAGCATATTCGTTACGGGATTGGGATACCTGTCTTACTTCATGGCGATCAAGCTATCGGATGCAGCTACGGGATCGCTGGCGTTTTTCCTCAAGCCTGCCATAGCGCCTGTAATGGCAGTGATATTTTTGAAGGAGACCATTTTATGGAATACATATATAGGTATAGGGCTCATCCTGACCGCTTCGTATATGAATATAAGATACCAGAGGAAGGATAATGAACTTAGAGAAAAAATTGACTCTTAGTGATATAGAACATATATTTTCGGGACGGAAAGCAGGAACTGAGGATGGTTTCAAGTTTTTCTCGGTATTAGTGCCGCTGATAGAAAAGGACGGAGAGCTTCGGCTACTGTATGAAGTCAGAGCAAAGCATATGGCGAGACAGCCAGGGGAGATATGCTTCCCGGGAGGAGAGCTTGAAGATGGTGAAACTCCGGAGGAATGCGCAGTCAGAGAAACATGGGAGGAGATAGGCATTCCGAGAGACCGGATAAAGGTGATAAGTCCTCTCGATACCATATATACCTACAGCAATTTTGTAATGTACTGCTATCTGGGAATAATAGATGAAGGAGATCTGAAAAAACTGAAACTCAACCCTGATGAAGTGGATGAGGTTTTTCTCACAAGCCTTGATGAACTGGCGGCATACGAGCCGGAGGTATATGAGACAGAGGTGGTGCAGAAGATACCGGACAGCTTTCCCTATGAGAAAGTTACAGGCGGAAAGCCGTACAACTGGAGAAAGGGGCGCTCCTATATACCTGTGTACGATATGGACGGAAGAGTGATATGGGGGCTTACGGCGCGTATTACCAAGAAGTTCATCGAAACCGTCAAAGAAAGGAAGTATAAGGATGTTTAAAATCGCACTGTGCCAGATGAAAGGAGCTTTTGAAAAAGAAAAAAGCATGGAAACCGCGGCGGACTACATCGTTCATGCCGCGGAAAACGGCGCTCAGGTGATTTCGCTTCCGGAAATGTGGAACTGCCCGTATTCCAATGATTATTTCAGAGAGTATTCAGAGCCTGAGACAGGACCTACAGTTAAATTCATGTCGGATCTTGCCGCCGGGCAGGGGATATATCTGATTGGAGGCTCTATCCCGGAGCTGGATGAAGGCAAGGTATACAATACATCGTATTGCTTTGACAGGAGCGGGAATATCATAGGAAAGCACAGAAAAGTGCATTTGTTTGATATAGATGTCAAGGGCGGCATAAGATTCATGGAATCGGACACGCTTACTGCCGGCAGGGATATAACTGTAATAGATACGGAGTTCTGTAAAATAGGTGTGGCAATATGCTATGATGTAAGATTTCCGGAATGGTTCAGAAAGATGGCTCTTGCCGGTGCAAAGCTTATAATACTTCCGGCCGCTTTCAATATGACTACCGGACCGGCGCACTGGGATATAACTATGAGGATGAGGGCTCTCGACAATCAGGTGTACTTTGCGGCGAATTCACCTGCAAGGGATGAGGAAGGAGTATATGTTGCATACGGCAATTCATGTATAGTGGATCCATGGGGGAAATTCACGGCTCACTGTGATGAAAAGGAAGGAATAATCTACGGAGATATAGATCTGGAATATGTGGATTCAGTCAGAGAGCAGCTTCCTCTGCTGAAACACAGACGTGAAGAACTGTATTAAAAAGGGCAAGGAGGACAGAAAAGGTAATGGCCAAGAAAACATGGATATTCATTCTGGCGGCGATAATGGTTATGACTATGGCCGGCTGTCAGGAATCAAACGAAGTACAGCCCGAAGAACAGGTGGATTACGATATAGCTATGGTTACCGAATCGGGAATGATAATGAACGGAGGATACAGCGAAGTAGCGTGGGAGACCATAAGCAGCTTTGGTGAAGATAACGGTATATCTCATAAATACTATAAAGCTACCGAAGTGTCCGACGATTCATACAGACAGGCAATAGACGCGGCTGTATCCGGCGGAGCCGGGATAATAGTATGTGACGGATATACTTTCAGTCAGGTGGTGTATGAAAAGCAGGATGAATATCCTGATGTGAAATTCGTAATGATAGATGCAGTCCCGGCTGATGCGGAATCCGGTGAAGAAAGCGTAGGTGAGAATACGGCAGTCATCACCTTCGATTCACCGCAGGCAGGATATCTTGCGGGATACAGCGCCGTTAAAGACGGACTGAGCGAACTGGGATTTTTAGGTGATGAAAAGCAGCCGGTGGTAATGGATTACTGCTACGGATTCATTCAGGGAGCAAATAAAGCTGCGGAAGAATCAGGGAGCTCCGTAAATGTCAGGTATCATTACTGCGGTGAGGATGATGACAGAGAAAGCATTCTTGCAAAAGCGGACGAATGGTATGAAAACGGTGTTCAGGCAATATTCGCTTGCGGCTCGGATACAGAACAGACTGTTATAGAATCAGCTGAAAAACTCGGAGGAAAAGTCATAGCATGCGAGACAGATAAAAGTGAAATGTCCGATACAGTTCTGACCTCTTCGGTGAACGACATAGGTACGGCGCTTGAATCTGTTCTGCAGCAGTATGAAGATGATGAATTTCCGGGAGGGAAAGTGATTTCCTATGATGTTTCAAATGACGGAATAAGTCTTGCGGTGGATACAGGGAGATTTTCAACATTTGAAGAATCGGATTACGAAAGCATAGTACAGGAAATCGCCTGGGGAAACGTGGATATCCGCGGATACGATTCCGGAAGCATAGAAGAGCTGGGGCTTTCCAGGGTGAGAGTATCGGAGGAATAAAATATAGGAAACCGGAAAAATAAAATGCCCTGCGCTGAACTGACGCGCAGGGTTTTATATGCACATTATTATTTTTGCTGTGATTTATGTTTTTTGCCGTTTTTTTCCTTCTTTTCGGATTTGCCGCTGTTTTCCGATACTCTGTCTGCCAGCTCAACGTATCCTCGAGGCTCCTGCACTGACTTGTATGCGGGACGCATGAGTTTTCCTCCGGCAATGAGCTCCTCTATCCTGTGTGCGCACCAGCCTGAGAGACGTGCGGTCGCAAAGAGAGGTGTAGCTATTGTGGTAGGGATATCGAGAGCATCGTATACGAATCCTGAATATAAATCCACGTTAGCAGGCATAGGCTTTTCGATACCGTTGACCTCGGCGTAAAGCTGTGGCGTCTTTTTTTCTATGTAATCACAGAGAAGAAAATCATCAAGCAGGTCCTTGCTTTCCGCAAGTTTTTTCGCCATGGATTTGAGCACCTTGGCTCTCGGATCGGACAATGTGTATATGGCATGTCCCATTCCGTATATCAGTCCCGATTTGTCGTTGGCTTCTTTCTTCAGTATCTTGACTAGATAATCGTCAAGCTTTCCTCTGTTGTTGAAATTAGGAACATTTTCCTTGATGTTCTTCATCATGTTGATAACCGCTATATTGGCGCCTCCGTGACGAGGTCCTTTGAGGGAGCCTATAGCTGCCGAAATGGTGGAATACGTATCGGTGCCGGTGGAGGATATGAGGTGTGTTGTGAATGAAGAGTTGTTTCCCCCGCCGTGCTCGGCATGAAGTATCATGGAGATATCCAGAAGCCTTGCTTCAAGCTCAGTGTATTCTCCGTCCGGTCTTATCATCCTGAGTATGTTTTCAGAAGTGGACAGCTCCGGAAGCGGATTGTGAAGATGAAGACTGTTGTGATCGTAAAATGAGGACTTCGCCTGATATGCATATGCTATAAGCGCAGGGAAGTATCCCATCAGATCTATGGACTGACGAAGAACATTAGGTATGGATGTATCGTCAGGATTGTCGTCGTAACAATACAGAGCAAGAACGCTCCTTGCAAGCTTGTTCATTATATTGTTTGACGGAATAGTCAGTATGGTATCGCGGGCGAATCCATTAGGCAGTTCTCTTTTTGAGCCGAGAAGCTTTTTGAAGTATTCAAGCTCTGATTTTGTAGGAAGAGAACCGAAAATGAGAAGATAGGTTATCTCCTCAAAGCCAAACCTTTTTTCATTTATGCAGCTGTTTACGAGGTCCTCTATACTGTATCCCCTGTAGTAGAGTTTTCCTTCAACAGGTACTTTTTTGCCGTTTTCATCGACATCGTATCCGATGACCTCTCCGATTCTGGTGAGTCCGACAAGCACCCCTGTGCCGTTTGAATTTCTGAGACCTCTTTTCACGTTATTCTGTATGTAGAGATCCGATTCTATGTGATTGTTTTTTTTGAGCGTTTCGGCGCTGTTATCGTAAAATTCCTGTGTAAGAACGGCTTTGGTGATATTTTTAACGTCTTCTCTGAAGGCCGTTCTTATGATTTTTTTTATATTTCTGTTTTTTCCTTTATTTCTTAATCTGGCAAACATGTTGCGTTTGAACCCCCTTTTTCTAGCATAAGTGTAAAGTGAATCACACACGGAATTATAACATATATGCTGGATAAAGTACAGATAAATCCGCTGTCTCTGGTCGATGAGTGTATGTGAGGGATGATGTGTATGATATATGTCAAGGGAAGAACATTTGTTTGAATAAGGCGAGACGGTGTGATATAATCGATAGGTGCAGAAAAGATGATGTGAGGAGAAAAGGTATATGGAACGATTCGAACTGGTATCGGAATACAAACCTACCGGCGATCAGCCGCAGGCTATAGATAAAATTTCAAACAGGATACTTGAAGGCAAGCGAGCACAGGCGCTTATGGGCGTTACCGGCTCGGGAAAAACCTTCACGATGGCGAATATCATAGAGAGAGTGCAGAAACCGACTCTGGTGATATCTCACAACAAAACTCTCGCGGCGCAGCTTCACGGCGAGTTCAAAGAGTTCTTTCCGCATAATGCAGTGGAGTACTTTGTCTCCTACTACGACTACTATCAGCCGGAAGCTTATGTGGCGTCGACGGATACCTATATAGAAAAAGATTCGGATATAAACGCGGAGATAGAAAAGCTGCGCAACTCCGCGACGGCAGCGCTTTCGGAAAGACGGGATGTAATAATAGTAGCCAGCGTTTCATGCATATACGGACTGGGAAGCCCTATAGACTATAAAAATCAGGTCATATCTCTGCGCCCCGGCATGGAAAAGGAAAGACAGGAGCTTTTGAGAAAACTTGTAGATATACAGTACACGAGAAATGATATGGCGATGGAGAGGGGCAATTTCAGGGTCAGAGGAGATACGATAGACGTTTATCCGGCAGGCGCGGAAAACGCTGTGAGAATAGAGCTCTTCGGCGATGAGGTGGAGAACATAAAAGAAATCAACGCTGTTACGGGAGAAATAGTCGGTATAAGAAATCATGTCGCGATATACCCGGCAACCCAGTATGTTACAAGCAGAGAAAACATAGAACGGGCTATAGGAACGATAAATGAAGAGCTTGCAGAAAGGATACAGTGGTTTAAAGACAGAGGCAAGCTTATAGAAGCTCAGAGGATAGAGCAGAGGACGAGATATGATATAGAGATGCTTCGTGAAGTGGGAACGTGTAAGGGCATAGAGAATTATTCGAGGCATATTTCCGGTCTTGAGCCGGGTGCAAGGCCTTATACGCTTATAGATTACATCCCCGATGATTTTCTAATAATAATAGATGAATCGCACGTTATGCTGCCGCAGCTCAGAGCAATGTATGCGGGAGACCGTTCGAGGAAGCAGTCCCTCGTTGACTACGGATTCAGACTGCCGTCGGCGCTGGACAACAGACCGCTGAAATTCGAGGAATTCAATTCGATGGTCAATCAGATACTGTATGTAAGCGCTACCCCGGCGGAATATGAGAGAGAGCAGAGCGGAGGTGTCTCGGCAGAACAGATAATAAGACCTACGGGACTTCTCGATCCGGTCATTGAGCTTCATGAAACTGAAGGTCAGATGGATCATCTCATAGGTGAGATAAACAAGACTGCCGAGAAAGGTGAACGTGTTCTCATAACGACTCTGACAAAGAAGATGGCAGAGAGCCTTACGGATTATCTGAAAAACACAGGTATAAAGGTAAGATATCTTCATTCCGAAGTCGATACTCTTGAGAGGATGGAGATAATAAGGGATTTGAGACTCGGAGTTTTCGATGTGCTCGTGGGCATCAACCTTCTGAGAGAAGGGCTGGACATACCGGAAGTATCACTGGTGGCAATACTTGATGCGGACAAGGAAGGCTTCCTGAGGACAGAGACGTCTCTCATACAGACAATAGGAAGGGCGGCAAGAAATGCCGACAGCAAAGTCATAATGTACTGTGACGATATAAGTCCGGCTATGAGAGCGGCAATAGATGAGACGGAAAGACGAAGAAAGATACAGAACGAATACAACGAAGCAAACGGAATAACTCCTCAGAGCGTTAAAAAAGCGGTGAGAAGCGTAATAGAGGCGACGAAGCCTGCTGAAGAAAACTACGAAGGCAAGAGTCCGCTTGAGCTTACGAAAAAAGAGCTTCAGGAATATGTAAAGAAACTGGAGAAGGAAATGAAGCAGGCAGCTTCGGATCTGCAGTTCGAGAGAGCCGCGGAACTGCGGGATATGGTGTTTGAATATAAGGCAAGACTTTAAAAGAAAATAAAACAGCAAAGGAAACAGGAGTAAAATGGCAAAGGATATAGTGATAAAAGGTGTAAGGGAAAACAACCTTAAGAACATAGACGTTACGATACCGAGGGATAAACTGGTCGTGCTGACAGGACTGTCGGGCTCGGGAAAGTCTTCTCTTGCGTTTGATACGATATATGCGGAAGGTCAGAGGAAATACATGGAAAGCCTGTCTTCATACGCAAGGCAATTCCTGGGGCAGATGGAAAAACCGGATGTTGAGTCCATAGAAGGACTTTCTCCCGCTATATCGATAGACCAGAAGACGACAAATAAAAATCCGCGTTCCACAGTAGGAACTGTAACAGAAATATATGACTATCTCAGGCTTATGTACGCGAGGATAGGTATTCCTCATTGTCCGGTATGCGGCAGAGAAATATCAAGTCAGTCCATAGATCAGATAGTAGAGCTGCTTATGGCGGAAGGAGAAGGTGCGAAGCTGATAATAATGGCTCCGGTGGTAAGGCAGAGAAAGGGGCAGCATGAGAAGATACTGGAAAGGATACGCAAGGAGGGATTTACGCGGGTAAGAGTTGACGGAGAAGTCAAGCTTCTCGAAGAAGATGAGATAAAGCTAGAAAAAACATTTAAACATACTATAGAGATCGTCATAGACAGAATAAAGGTGAGAGACGGTGTGCAGAGCCGTCTTTCAGAGGCATGTGAACTGGCGGTCAGCCACGGAGACGGACTGATACAGATTTCGGTGGATAAAGGGGGAGCGACGGAAGAAAAGACTTTCAGCACGAGCCTTGCATGTCCTGAACACGGGATGAGCATAGAAGAGCTTGAGCCGAGAATGTTTTCCTTCAACAATCCTCTCGGAGCCTGCCCCGAATGCAACGGACTCGGCTTTATTCAGAGGATAGACCCGGACCTTATAATCCCGGATCAGGACAAAAGCATAAATGAAAAATGTCTGAGCAATGTGTTTGCAACCATGGAATATACGAGCTTTTACTGGCAGGTGATACATGCTCTCGCCGAAAAATACGGTGCGGACATGGATACACCCTTTAAGAATCTGCCTGAAAAATTCAAGCAGGTGTTTCTCTACGGCACAGGCGATGAAAAGCTTCAATATGTTTATATAAACAGAAACGGTGATACTCAGAACAGAAACCATTCCTTTGAAGGAGTGATAAACAATCTTGAGAGAAGATACAGAGAAACGAATTCCGAATGGATAAAAGAAAAAATGGAAAGGTATATGCGCGTGACTGAATGTCCGGAGTGCCACGGCAATAAACTCAAACCGGAGCTGCTTGCCGTAACTGTAGGAGAAAAAAACATAATGCAGTTCTGCGATATGTCCATTGCCGAGGCTATAGAGTTCATCGATAATCTGAAGCTGTCAGACACGCATATGACAATAGCGGCGGAAATCATAAAGGAAATAAGGGGAAGGCTGAGATTTCTTGCCAATGTGGGACTGGACTATCTGACGCTTTCCAGAGCATCAGCAACGCTTTCAGGCGGTGAATCGCAGCGTATAAGACTTGCCACGCAGATAGGCTCCGGGCTTGTGGGAGTTCTTTATATACTCGACGAGCCGAGCATAGGACTCCATCAGAAGGATAACGCAAAACTTCTGGATGCGTTGAGAAAGCTCACCGATATCGGGAACACACTGATAGTCGTTGAACATGATGAAGACACCATGTATGCGGCGGACCATATAGTCGATATAGGTCCCGGGGCAGGCTCGGGCGGAGGAGAACTGGTCGCGCAGGGGAGCGTTGAGGAGATAAAAAAATGCAAACGGTCCATAACGGGACAGTATCTCAGCGGCAGAAAAAAGATAGAGGTGCCTAAAAAAAGACGAAAAGGGAGCGGCAGATATATAGAAATAAAAGGAGCTGCGGAAAACAATCTGAAGAATATAGATGTCAGGATACCTCTCGGGGAAATGGTGTGCGTTACGGGGGTTTCCGGGTCCGGCAAGAGCAGTCTCATAAACGAGATACTGTACAAAGGCGTAGCGGTGGAAATGTATGGGAGCAAGGAAAAACCCGGAAAGCACAGGAGAATAAACGGACTTCACAATATAGACAAGATAATAGACATAAATCAGGCTCCTATAGGAAGAACTCCGAGGTCAAATCCTGCAACGTATACAGGGGTGTTCACCCATATACGCGATTTGTTCTCGCAGCTTCCAGAAGCAAAGCTCAGAGGCTACGGGAAAGGCAGATTCAGCTTCAATGTCAAAGGCGGAAGATGTGAAGCCTGCAACGGCGACGGCATAATAAAAATCGAGATGCATTTTCTTCCTGATGTTTATGTGCCGTGCGAAGTATGTAAGGGCAAGCGTTATAACAGGGAGACTCTTGAAGTCAAATATAAAGGGAAGAGTATATACGACGTTTTGGATATGAATGTGGAGGAAGCCGTGGAATTTTTCAGCAATATACCTACGATCTCAAGACAGCTCAATACTCTCCTTGAAGTGGGAATGGGATATATAAAACTGGGGCAGCCCAGCACCCAGCTGTCGGGAGGTGAAGCTCAGAGGATAAAGCTTGCTTCCGAGCTGTCGAAAAAGAGCACGGGAAAGACGCTTTATATACTCGATGAGCCGACCACAGGTCTGCATTTTGCAGATGTTGACAAACTTATATCAGTGCTTGACAAGCTGGTGGATGCGGGGAATACGGTAGTAGTAATAGAGCACAACCTTGATGTAATAAAGAGAGCGGATCATATAATCGATCTGGGTCCTGACGGCGGATTCAGGGGAGGACAGATAATAGCGGAAGGCACTCCCGAAGAAATATCAAAGGTTGAAAGCTCCTATACCGGACAGTTCCTGAGGAAGATGCTAGGGTCAAACTCAGTCAGGACAGAAAAAGCCTAGTATTGGTAAAAGACATACCTTTGAATATACGACGATGGACTACATACTGGTTTCACCGATACTCATACTCCGGCTTTACGCGCTGCATAATATGCCGAAAACCGAGGCTTTTACACCGGACATAATAGGTGGTATAATATAGCTTAGACTCGAAAGCGCCGGTATGGGGTATCTTATATTGGCCAGAGGTCTTAGGGTACTGGGTCCTACGATTTCTGCCATGTTTTCGAATTTTCTGCCGGTGACGGCAACTTTCGTAGTAATTAAAGAAAAAGCTAAAATGGAGGAGCAGTCAGATGATAGAGAAATTAAACCTGACGATGTTGACTGATTTTTATGAAGTGACCATGGCTAACGGATATTTCTGTACGGACATGGCTGAGGATATTGCATATTTCGACATGTTTTTCAGAAAAATACCGGATAACGGCGGTTATGCGATAATGGCGGGGCTCGAGCAGGTGATTGAATATCTGGACGGACTGGAGTTTACGAAAGAGGATATAGAGTATCTGAGAAGCAAAAATATATTCAATGAAGATTTTTTGGAATATCTTGAAAAATTCAGGTTTACATGCGATGTATGGGCTGTTCCGGAGGGTACGCCCATATTCCCTGGAGAGCCCTTGATAACTGTCAGAGGTCCTGTGATGCAGGCTCAGTTCGTAGAGACGATGATACTCCTCATAATAAATCATCAGAGCCTGATAGCGACAAAAGCCAGCAGGATAGTCCGTGCGGCGGAGGGAAGACCTGTGATGGAATTCGGCACGAGAAGAGCCCACGGCACTTCAGCAGCCATATACGGCGCAAGAGCGGCTTATATAGGCGGATGTGTGGGAACAGCATGCACCATTGCAGACAGAAATTTCGGCATACCGGCGCTTGGGACTATGGCGCACAGCTGGGTACAGATGTATGACGATGAATACGAGGCGTTTAAAAAATATGCGGAGATATATCCGAGCAACTGCGTGCTGCTGGTAGATACATACAATGTGCTGAAATCAGGAGTACCGAAGGCAATCAGAGTATTCAAGGAAATGAAGCCTAAAAAAATGGGAATCAGGATAGACAGCGGAGATATAGCTTATCTCACTAAAAAGGCAAGAAAAATGCTCGATGAAGCAGGTCTTGAGGAATGCACCATAGTTGTTTCAAATTCCCTTGATGAATATATAATAAGAGATGTAATAATGGAAGGCGCATGTATAGATTCCTTCGGAGTAGGAGAGAGGCTGATAACAGCAGGCTCGGAGCCGGTGTTCGGCGGAGTTTATAAATTGTCGGCTGTTGAAAAGAACGGTGAGATTATACCTAAGATAAAGATAAGTGAAAATGTCGGCAAGATAACAAATCCGGGATTTAAAACTGTGTACAGACTCTTTGACCGAGATACCATCAGGGCGCTTGCTGATGTCATAGTTCTTGACGGTGAAACCATCCCTGAGGATGGTGAATATGAGATATTTGACCCTAATGCTGTATGGAAGCGAAAGAAGGTAAGTAATTTTTATGTGAAAAATCTGAGAGAGCAGATATTCAGCGGAGGAAAACGTATTTACGACAGTCCTTCCATCGATGAAATAAGAGCATACTGCAAGAATCAGCTTGATGCTCTGTGGGATGAAATGAAACGGTTTGAGAATCCGCAGACGTACTATGTGGATTTGTCCTACGATCTGTGGAAACTCAAACACGATATGATAGAAAATGCAAAGTAAATACGATTTATCTCTTGCCTGATGCGTTGAGAACATTTCTTATCTTATGTTGTACCATTCTTCTGATAGCATCTCTCGCAGGACCAAGGTATTTTCTCGGATCGAAATCTGCAGGATGTTCAATGAAATGCTGCCTTATCTCGGCGGTCATGGCAAGTCTCAGGTCTGTGTCGATGTTTACTTTACATACTCCGTATTTGGCTGCTGTCCTTATCATATCCTCAGGAACTCCCTGCGCTCCCGGGATATCTCCGCCGCATTTGTTGCATTTTTCCACGAATTCAGGTAAAACTGTGGAAGCGCCGTGGAGTACGAGAGGAGTATCAGGTATGAGCCTGTGTATTTCTTTGAGTCTGTCAAAGTCAAGATAAGGCTCGCCTTTGAACTTATATGCTCCGTGACTGGTGCCTATGGCTACTGCCAGTGAATCGACGCCGGTCTTTTCAACGAATTCGGCAGCTTCTTCCGGAACGGTGAAAGTGGCGTTTCGGGCATCTACGTTTATGTTATCTTCTATGCCTGCCAGTTTTCCCAGCTCGGCTTCAACGGTAACGCCCTTGCTGTGGGCGTATTCAACGACCTCCCTGGTAAGTTTTATATTTTCATCGAAAGGATGCTTAGAGCCGTCTATCATAACGGAAGTGAATCCGTCGTCTACGCATTTTCTGCATATTTCAAAATCTTCACCGTGGTCGAGATGAAGAGCGATGTCAAGACCGGTATCAAGAACTGCAGCCTCAACGAGCTTGAGAAGATATGCAGGCTTTGCATATTTCCTGGCGCCTGCGGAAACCTGAAGGATGAGAGGAGCCTTTTCTTCCTGAGCAGCTTCAACTATACCCTGTATGATTTCCATGTTGTTTACATTGAAAGCGCCCACAGCATAATCGCTTTTGAGGGCTTTTGCAAACATGTCCTTTGTAGTAACTAAAGCCATAACAGCCTCCTTGTGAATAGTAAATGAAATATAGATTTAGTTGGCGATGATATTTAATATATCTTCATTTGAGGAATCCATGTTTATCTGGAATGTTCCCGATTTTAGAGAGCCCTCCTTGCCCTGACTGCTCACATATTCGGTGAATTCAGTATCTGAGGCGATAAGCCCTGCTTCATATAATTTTGCCGCAACCGTATCGGATGTATCGGAATCGGTTATGGTAATGGATACAGAGGAGGTCGTGTCGGATGAGGAAGATGAGTCAGACGACTGTGATGTGTCTGAGGTATCTTCGGTAGTTTCCTGCTGAGCCGCTTGTTCCGCAAGCTGTTCCGGGTATGCCATTATCGCGTCGATTCTCGTGTATATGATGAATGTAGCCGCAACCAGTATTATGAGTACTATTATTATATCGTTTTTATTGTAAAAAAAATCCTTTATTCTGTTCATTGTAGAAAACTCCTTAAAGCTGAATAAGATACAGGGTATATTACCACATATATACTTTATCATATTACGTGTCTTTTCTCAAATCTAAAACATCCCTTTTAAATGAAATTTTCTTCACAATGAGCTATATTTGCACACAGAATTGTTGTATAATTATATTCATGGTGAAATTTGTAATTGCTGAAAACGAATCAGATCAAAGACTTGACAGGTTTCTCAGAAAGTATCTGGCAAGGGCTCCCCTCAGCATGATATACAAAATCATAAGAAAGGATGTAAAGCTCAATGGCAGACGTGTCGGCGCCGATACGGTAGTAAGGGCAGGCGATGAGCTTACGCTGTATATTTCCGAGGAAAAGCTCAGGGAACTGAGCAGACCTGTAAAAAAGAAGTTTTCCGGGAAACAGTTTAAAGTGGCGTATGAAGATGAAAACCTTCTGATAGTCGATAAACCTCGAGGACTTCTGACTCACGGGGACGCCGCTGAAAAAAGGAACACACTGGCGAATCAGGTTTGCGGATACCTTATGAGCAAGGGCGAATATGAGCCGGGAAAAGAGAAATACTTCACTCCCTCATCGGTCAACAGACTGGACAGGAATACCACAGGTCTTGTGATTTTCGGGAAAAACGCGGAAACCATGAGGACATTTTCCAAATACATAAGAGAGAGGAGCTTTATAAGGAAGTATTATCTGACATTGGTTTGCGGAAGACCTGGAGGCAAACTGAAGTTTGACAGCAGCATAGTAAAAGATGTCAGCAGAAATCTTTCAAGAATAGCAGATGAAAAGGATGAAGGCAAAGAATCGATAACATATTTGACTCCGCTGCTTGAGGCGAAAGAATTCTCTATAGTGGAAGCGGAGATATTGACGGGAAGGACACATCAGATAAGAGTGCATTTTTCCGATGCGGAATTTCCCCTTGTCGGAGACAGCAAATACGGGAACAGACATGTAAATGAGATGGTAAAAAAGAAGTTTGGAGTGACATCGCAGCTTCTTCATGCATATAAGCTCGTATTCGGCGGTATGGAGGGGAAATTCGGATACATTGACGGACTTGAGGTAAAGACCGGTATACCTGAAGCTTTTGCGGATACTGCAAAAGGATTGGGATTTGATAAAGTAGAGCTGGAGGGATTAGTAAAGTGAAAGAATTTATCAAGGATATACTTATAGCAGCGGCAGTAGTTGTGATATTGTCACTTATAATAAAGCCTACCATAGTAAAGGAAAGCTCGATGGAGCCGACCTTATATGAAAACAACTATCTTTTTATAAACAAGCTAGCGTATATAACGGCAGATCATCCTGACTACGGAGACATAATAGTTTTCGAGTCAGATATAGACAACGATGACGGAGACGGAAAAAAATTGCTTATAAAAAGAGTGATAGGTGTCGAAAATGATGTTATAGACATACATGACGGAGTAGTTTACAGAAACGGGACGGCACTTGATGAGTCTTATACTCTTGAAGGATTTACGAGCGGGGACATAAGCAATTACGTAGTTCCCGAGGACAGAGTGTTCGTCATGGGCGACAACAGGAGTGTGAGCCTCGATAGCAGAGACGAAGCCGTTGGAACTGTTTATGAAGATGATATAATAGGTAAGGCCTTTATAAGACTTTACCCGTTTGACGAAATATGCCTGCTTTAAAGAGATCCCGATGAAAGTATTCCAATCAGAAGATCAGATAGAAAGGGTTATGGCAGAATGAAAACTGTTGCCAACAATAAAAAAGCGCGGCACGATTATTTTATAGAGGAAACATACGAGGCGGGAATCGAGCTGACCGGGACAGAAATAAAATCCGTAAGGCAGGGAAAGGTCAGTATCAAAGAAAGCTATGCCAAGATAGAAAAAGAGGAAGTGATGCTTTACGGCATGAATATAAGTCCTTATGAACAGGGAAACCGATTCAACGCCGAGCCTACGCGCACGAGGAAGCTTTTGCTGCACAAGAGGGAAATACGAAAACTCATAGGATATACTACATTAAAAGGCTTGACTTTGGTGCCTCTGAAGATGTACATTAATGACAGAGGAAAGGCTAAAATAGAACTGGCAGTAGCGCGCGGCAAGAAGGAATACGACAAGAGACATGACATTGCCAGAAGAGATGCAGACAGGAAGATGCAGCAGGCAATGAAAAGAAACAGATAGGCGCGTAAGGAAAATAGAGGAATAAAAGACAATGAGGGGATGTAAAGGTTTCGACGGGGGTGTGGAAGCCGGATAAGCGGGTCGTAGTCGCCAAGTCTACGTTAAAAGTGGCCGTTTAAATATAAACGCTAAAAAGAATAATAATTTCGCACCTGTAGCTATGGCTGCGTAAGTCAGTCATAAGCTGTGCGTGCCGTCTCCGGCTCACCTGCAGGCCGGATGTACGGTATCGATCATGCAGGAAAACTTCATGTGAACGCCCGGCAGCATGAGGGAACAACGGGATAGCTGAGGGCAGAGCCTGCTTTTGGGCTCTGTCTGGAGCGAAATTTTAAAACAAAAGCTGCACCCGGAGAAATTCCAGTGAAAATGCTTTCGGACATGGGTTCGACTCCCATCATCTCCACCAAGATAAAAACCCACCGAAAGGCGGGTTTTTGTTTTAATTTAAAACTGCCCAAATAGTTTTAGAAAGGGAATGTTACTATATGAATAAACAACAACTTGCTGCTAAAATATGGGAATCGGCTAATAAGCTTCGCTCAAAAATTGAAGCAAATGAATATAAGGATTATATATTAGGGTTTATTTTTTATAAGTTCCTATCAGATAGTAAAAGAGTATTTCTCAAAGTGTAACATATGTCTTGACAATTAAG
>CAYYMY010000009.1:0-35834 GCA_964473095.1 uncultured Oscillospiraceae bacterium
TTCTGGAAAGAATACCGCCGCCTACTATCAGAGGACAGTTTTCAAGCTTTGAAAGCTCTGATTTGACATCGGCGATGGTCCGATACCATTCCTGTTCTGCTCTGTCAAGCTGGTCCTCCCTGAAGCCGAGAAGTCCGGCGGCGAAAGGACCCTGTAGTATGAATCCGTCCGGCATACGATTGTACTTCTGCGACCATGTTCTTATTATCGCGGCAGCCGCACGTTTTGAAGAGACTGTAGGTATGAGCGCCGTTTTCTTATCTGTACAGTATCTGGGAAGATCCCTCGGTATGCTGCCGCTTGTGACGATTACCTGAGCTCCGCTTTTTACTGCCGCATCGACATATGCAGGGGCATTCGGACTGCTCCACATGACAGTAACTCCTATGAGCCCGCCGCCATCTGTTTCGTCTCTCCGCCTCTTCGCTTCGCTGACTGCTTCACGCACTCCTTCTATGTTTGCCTTCAGTCTGTCCTTCTCATACCCGGGACGTCTGTAGCCTATGTCCGTCGTCCCTATAAGACCCAGACCCCCTTCGGCAGCAACAGATGACGCCAGTCCGGCGCCGGCTATACAAATACTCATCCCTGCCTGCACTATAGGTATCGGCAGTTCATGAGAGCCGAGTTTTATCGGTTTCAGCTCGAATGGTGATGTTTTGACGTACACCATGCTGCTTTTCGCCATAAAATACTGGTTTATATTGTCTATAGCCGATACAAAATACTGCAATTTGTCGAAAGGTACCTGCGAAGCAGCGCCCCTCACAATCCTCTCCATAAACTGCTCGTACTCCCAAGCGGCGCGCTCTCCTTTATCCGTAAGCGCGACCTTTACGATACGCCTGTCCTTATCGTCGCGAAGCCGCTCAACATAACCTTTCTTCACCAGCTTGTTGACCGTCGATGTCAGAGTGCTCACTTTTATCTCAAGAATATTAGCTACATGGGTCATGGTTTTCGGACGCCCGATCCCTATTGCCGTGACAGCATGTATCTCTGTTCGCGAAAGGTCAGCAGAATCGGAATTCTTCAGGTTTTCATCCTGAAGCTTGTGGATTATTTTAAAGAGACCGCTCATTGTTTCGTATATTTTCTTTACTTCCTTATCCAATGATTATCTCCTTATCCCTGATTTTAACTGAATGCGAACATTATCTCACATTTGCAGGCGAGTTCATCACCTACGCAGGCTTCGGCAAGACCCGTTCCGGCGTTCTTTCTGAGCCTGTCAAGTGTCACTTTAAGAGTGAGAACATCTCCCGGAGCTACCTGCTTTTTAAATTTTGCATTTTTTATAGCGCCGAAAACAGCGAGTTTACCTTTGTTTTCGGGCATGGAAAGCACCGCTACAGCTCCCGCCTGGGCGAGCGCTTCCACAATCAGCACGCCCGGCATTATAGGTCTTCCCGGAAAATGTCCCTGAAAATAGTATTCATCTTCTCTGACATATTTCCTGGCTACGATCGATTCTCCCACATTGAGCTCTTCCACTTCGTCAACAAGAAGGAACGGCTCCCTGTGAGGTATTATTTCTTTTATCTGCTCTCTATTCAGAAGCATTTTTTCTTCCTTTCCGCATATTGCATATGTCCGGTTTTACGGCTACTCCGCGAATTTCTTCATTATCAGCGTCCCGTTATGTCCTCCGAAGCCCAGAGAATTGGAAAGAACATAGTTTATATCGGCTTCTCTTCCTTCGTTTGGAACGTAATCCAATGTCAGCTCCGGGTCAGGCTTTTTAAGACCTATCGTAGGAGGTATGAAGCCTTCTACTATAGTCTTGGCACATATTACAGCTTCGAGACCTCCCGCTGCTCCCAGAAGATGTCCCGTCATGCTCTTGGTGGAGCTTACCGGCACCCTTGTATCTTCACCGAAGACTTTCTTTATGGCGAGGGTTTCAAAAGCATCATTGTAAGGAGTTCCCGTTCCGTGTGCATTTATATAATCTATGTCGTCAGGAGTTATACCTGCATCATCTATAGCCATCCTTATGGCTTTTGCAGCTCCCTCACCTTCAGGGTCCGGAGACGTTATATGGTAAGCGTCGGAAGTCGCCCCGTATCCTACTATCTCACCGTATATCTTTGCACCTCTTGCTTTGGCGTGCTCCAGCTCTTCAAGTACAAGGAAGCCTGCGCCTTCGCCGAGTATGAATCCGTTTCTCTCAACATCAAACGGTATACATGCCCTGTCAGGGTCTTTTGTAGGGTTCATCGCCGTCATATTTGAAAATCCGGAAAAACATACAGGGGAAAGCACTGATTCGGCGCCTCCGGCAAGTATCACATCATTGTAGCCGTGCTTTATGTTTCTGTAGGCTTCACCTACATTGTGCGTGCCGGCAGCACATGCCGAAACTATGCCGAAGCTCGGACCCTTCGCCTTAAATTCCATTGAAATGTTCCCGGCTATGGCATTAGGCATTACCATAGGAATAAGAAGGGCTGAGGCTCTTCCCGGCGTGTTCTTCTTGACACACTTGGGCACTTCATATTCCATTGTGGCTATACCGCCTATTCCCGTACCTCCGTATATGCCGAATCTGTCAGCATCTACGTTTTCACCGCTCACGATGCCGCTGTCATTTATCGCTTCGCGTGCCGCAACGAGGGCATACTGGTCTGCCACATCAAGTCTCTTTGTTGCTCTTTTGTCTCCGAAGTCAAAGTTCTTTACCTCTGCCGCCAGCGTAACTTTATGTCCTTCAAGGTCAAAGCTCGTTATTTCCGCTATGCCGTGTCTTCCGTTCTTAACGGAATCCCACATTTCATCAACGTTGTTTCCTACCGGCGATACCACGCCGAGTCCTGTCACTACTACTCTCTTTTCCATACGTTATATCCTCCGCTTCACTGCTACATTATTATTCCGCCGTCTACGGCTATTATCTGTCCTGTAATATACGAGCTCAGATCTGACGCTAAGAACAGCGCTGCATTTGCTATATCCTGAGGCTGTCCCATCCTTTGCATGCTTATGTTCTTCGCCGCTCCCGCTTTCTGCTCTTCCGTGAGCACCGCTGTCATATCTGTTTCAACAAATCCAGGAGCTATGCCGTTTACTCTTATGCCTCTTCTTCCAAGCTCCTTTGCTGCCGACTTGGTCATTCCCACGAGACCTGCCTTAGACGCGCTGTAGTTGACTTGGGCGGGATTCCCTCTGAGTCCGGAAACAGACGACATGCTGATTATGGAGCCGCTTCTCTGCTTTATCATCAGCGCCGATATTTCTTTCATCATGTAGAAGGAGCCGTTCAGATTCACATCTATTACCTTAGAAAAGTCCTCCGGGCTCATTTTTATCATGAGTTTATCGTTTGTTATCCCTGCGTTATTCACCAGAATATCCACTTTCTTGTCAAATTCATCTTTTATTATCTGCGCTACATTTACAGCTGTCTGCGGATCTGTTATATCACCGTTCACCATCCTTACTCTTGTCCCGAATTCCTTCAGCTCCGCTTCAGTCTTATCGGCTGCCTCCTTGCTGCTGATGTCACATATTATAACGTTGGCGCCGTTTTTACAGAATGTCTCGGCTATACATTTCCCTATGCCTCTTACACCGCCTGTTATAACTGCTGTCTTTCCTTTTAACATTTTTCTACCTGCTTTCTTTACTCTCCGTCAGCCAGTTCTTTTATCCTGGATACGGTCTCATTTAAAGCTTCAACGTTTTCCACATGAAGCGCTTCAATATCCTTGCATGTTTTTTTAGTAAGACCGGTAAGCGTAGTTCCCGGTCCGATTTCCACCATGACCTTAACGCCGTCGGCTTCAAATTTTCTTATGATTTCCTCCCAGTATACCGGACTCATCGCCTGTTTCGACATTATATCCACAAGGTATTCCTGCAGATCTCCTCCGTCGTAGTCCTTCATGTAGTCATCCGCCGTCAAATCCGCATATACAGTCTTTTCAGGCTTGCTTAGCTTTACCTGCATGAGAACATCCTTGAGCTTTTCTGCTGCCGGAACCATCATCGGGCTGTGAAATGCAGTGCTGACGCTCAAAGGGATCGCTTTTATCTTATTCTCTGCCGCCACCTTGCAAAATCTCTCTATAGCTTCCTTATCTCCGGCAACTACCGTCTGCTTAGGCGAATTGAAATTTACTCCTTCCAGTATGCCGTCTTCCCTTGCCTGTTCAACTGCCTCCAGGATTTTCTCTCTCCTGCCGAGACCGGCAACCATGCTGCCTTTGTTCTCACCGTTTTCATCCAGACCGGCTTCCTTCATGAGGACGCCTCTCTTTGCCACGATATCCACACCTTCGCCGATATCTTCTATCACACCCGCTGCCGTAAGAGCCGAATACTCTCCGAGACTGAAGCCGGCAACCGCGCTTATTTCAACTTTATCGGAAAGTCCATTTTTTTCAAGCTCCGATAAAAAGGCTTCATATGCCGCCATGCTTACAGTGTATATTGTCGGCTGAGTCACATGGGTCTGCCTGAGCGTCTCCTCATCTCCCGCAAAGCACCATTCTTTCACCTGCTCTCCCGCCGTATCGAACACTTTCTTCGCTTCAGGATAAGAATCATAAAGATCCTTTCCCATTCCGCTATACTGAGCTCCCTGCCCTGCAAATACTATTCCTATCTTCATAAATCTCTCTCTCCTCCTTAAACATCTCTTCAATTATCTCCGCGGCAGACTGCTCTTTATTTACCAGTCCTGCAATCTGCCCGGACATTATATTACCGTTGTCGGCATCTCCGTCCCTCACGGCTGCCGCCAGCGTTCCTGTACACAGTTCGTTTATCTCTTCTTCAGGCGCATTCTGCTTTTCCAGCGACAATATCTTTCTTGCAAGCTTATTCTTTATTATTCGTACAGGATGACCTGTGCTTCTTCCTGTAGCAACTGTCGATGAGTCCTTCGCTTTGATTATAGCGTCTTTATATCCCTGCGCTACGATACATTCATAGGCAACGAGGAATCTCGTTCCGACCTGTACACCTTTCGCCCCAAGCATATAAGCCGCCGCTATACCTCTTCCGTCAGCGATGCCTCCTGCTGCTATAACAGGTATTTTCAGCGCATCTGTTATCTGAGGCAAAAGCGCCATAGTCGTAGTCTCTCCGATATGTCCTCCCGCTTCCGTTCCTTCAGCCACTACAGCATCAGCGCCTGCTCTTTCTACACGGACAGCCAACGCTACATTGGCCACTACAGGTATTACCTTTATACCGCACTCCTTCAGTTTTGCTATATATTTCCCCGGATTTCCCGCGCCTGTGGTCACTACCGGCACTTTTTCCTCGCATACTACATCCATCAGCTCATCCACGTTATCCGCAAGCAGCATTATGTTGACACCGAAAGGCTTATCTGTAAGCTCACGTGTCTTTTTGATCTGCTCTCTGAGCCATTCGGCGCTCTGACCGCCTGCGGCTATTATTCCCAGACCTCCTCCGTTGCTCACGGCGGACGCCAGATTATATTCGGCGATCCTCGCCATAGCTCCCTGAATTATAGGATACCTGGTCCCCAGAATTTCACAAACATTTACCATATATACCTCCTGCTTCACTGTTCGTCTCTGTTTACTACTTTTACCATTCTATTATCGCCGACGCGGCGCAGAGTCCGCCGCCAAATCCTACCAATGCTATCATATCACCTTTTTTAAGCTTTCCGCTCTCTTTTAAATCGAAAAGCGCCATAGGCACTGTCGCCGAAGACACGTTGCCGCTTTTTTCTATGCTTATCTGAAATTTGTCGAGAGGCTGCTCTATTTTCTGAGCAATCGCCTGTATTATCCTGCCGTTCGCCTGATGCAGAACAAACCAGTCCACATCATCATATGTCATGCCGACTTTATCCAGAGCGCCTTTCAGCACTTCTGCCACAGCTCCGACAGCAAATTTAAAAACAGCTTTTCCCTTCATCCTGAGAGGATCAGGAGTAAGATCATCTTCCCAGAAAGGGGAATTTATATAATTCGCTTTGCACATTATCGCTTCTTTTTCATCATCGTAATTTCTGACGTATGCGGATAATATCCCTCTTTCACTATTCTCAGCATCTGCCTTTTCAAGGACTGCCGCACCTGCTCCGTCGCCAAAGAGTATACAGGTTTCTCTGTCTTCCCAGTTGGTTATCCTCGTAAGCCTCTCACTGCCTACCACAAGAGCCTTCTCCGCTCCATCGGCATATCCTCCCGCCGGTATACTTCCCCTCATAAGAGCTTCCGCTATCCACAGCCCGTAGATAAATCCGCTGCATGCGGCATTTATATCAAAAGCCACTGCATTGGGAAGATCGAGCGCTTTTTTCAGCTCTGCCGCCATGCTCGGAGTAACATGATCCGGTGTGATGGTGGCAAACACCACAAGTCCGACGGAATTTCTGTCCGTACTCTCAAGAGCCTGCCGCGCCGCCTTTACCGCCATATCCAGGGAGCTTTCACTGGTGGCGATATGTCTCTGCGCTATTCCCGTTCTGTCATATATCCATTCATGGCTCGTATCCACATGTTTGGATATTTCATCGTTTAGAACTACTCTTTCAGGCAGGCACTTCCCAATTCCCGTTATTTTTATGCTCATCCATTCGCTCCTTTTTTAATTTTATTATCAAATACTTTGATTATCAAAGCATTTATATAATACAATAAAAA
This sequence comes from uncultured Oscillospiraceae bacterium, assembly GCA_964473095.1. Taxonomy (GTDB): domain Bacteria; phylum Bacillota; class Clostridia; order Peptostreptococcales; family Anaerovoracaceae; genus Lentihominibacter. The sequence goes on from CAYYMY010000009.1 coordinate 6,630, forward strand.
AAGGGACAAGTCAACTTACCTCAGGCAGTTGCTTTTCCCTATCTGTATGCATTAGATATTTTGTTTTCTGCTTCAATGCTGTTTCTCACCAAGCAGGTAGAGCAAATCCTCAGCGCTGCGGATTATGCAGTCCGGGGCATTGTCACCGAAATCCCCGTCAGCATCAAGAGCTTCGGACCAGGATACGAGAACCGATTTTACGCCTGCATTTTTTGCACAGAGTATATCATACATGGTGTCTCCGAGCATGATACTGCTGCCGGGAAGAGAGCCGAGTCTTTCCAGCGCTATGCTGACCGGCTCCGGGTCAGGCTTGTGCTTTTCAGTATCATCGGCGGTAACCACCACATCGAAGTATTTATCTATATCATATTTTTCAAGTCCCTCATATGTCGTCCGGCGAAGTCTTGAAGTTACCATACCCAGCTTGTAACCAAGAGCTTTCAATCGGGAAATCAGTTCCTTCATGCCGGGGAACAGACTTATCAGCTCTCCGAAGTTGTCTCTGTGATAGCTTCTGTATATCTCTATCGCTTCATCTGTGGGCACATCAGGAAAAAATCTTTTCATGGTATCTTCCAGAGGCTCTCCAAAAGTCTGTATGAGTTTTTTTTCGTCTTCAAGTCTGTTCTCTATGGTTTTAAATGTATGCTGCCATGACATGAGAATAACCTGGTTGGTATTCATTACCGTACCGTCGAAATCAAAAAGCACAGTATCGATATTGTTCATAACACTCTCCCTTTAAAAGAAAACCGGGCGGATGCAACCGCCCGGTTTTCCGGTGTATAAAAATGATTCCAGAGATTTTAGTATGTTTTATATAGCTGCCTCGTCATCAATATCCGCCGAACATCGAAATCATTACCGCTGCTGCAACAGCCGAGCCGATTACTCCTGCAACATTAGGACCCATCGCATGCATCAGCAGGTAGTTCGAAGAATTTGCCTTCTGACCTTCTATCTGCGATACTCGAGCAGCCATAGGAACTGCCGATACTCCCGCAGAGCCGATGAGAGGATTTATCTTTCCGCCTGTCAGTACATTCATCAGTTTTGCGATGAGCACTCCGCCTGCAGTACCTACCGCAAACGCAAGTATTCCGAGGACTACTATCTTAAGCGTGGAAGCCGTGAGGAATGTAGTTCCTGTTGCTGAAGCTCCTACGCATGTTCCCAGCATTATTACCAATATATTCATAAGAGCATTTCCTGCAGTATCCGCCAGTCGTCCGACTCTTCCGCATTCTTTGAAGAGATTTCCGAGCATCAGCATACCGACAAGAGGTGCTGCCGATGGAAGCAGAAGCGCTACAACTACTGTAACAGCTATAGGGAAGAGTATCTTCTCTCTCTGAGATACTACTCTGAGCTGCTCCATCTTGATTTCTCTTTCCTTCTTCGTAGTCAGAGCTTTCATGATAGGCGGCTGTATTACAGGTACGAGCGCCATGTAGGAATATGCCGCAACTGCTATAGGTCCTAGCAGATGCTCTGCGAGCTTGGTCGTAGTGTATATAGCCGTAGGACCGTCCGCTCCTCCGATTATACCGATCGAAGCCGCTTCCTGAGCGGTGAATCCCATTATTATAGCTGAGAAGAACGCGAAGAATATACCGAACTGTGCGGCAGCGCCCATAATCAGCGACTTAGGATTTGCAATGAGAGGTCCGAAGTCCGTCATCGAGCCTACGCCGAGGAATATCAGCGAAGGGATTATCGGCTTAAGTACATAGAACGCTGTGAATATACCAGCGTCAGACAACTGGTCGGAGCTCGTTATCTCAAAATCCTTTATGAACATGCCCGTTACCGGCAGGTTAGAGAGGAGCATACCGAATGCAATCGGTACAAGGAGCAAAGGCTCAAATCCTCTTCTGATGGCCAGATATAAGAAAATAAACGATACTATGATCATTATTCCATTCTGGTAAGTAAAGTTGGCGAGGCCTGTGTCACCCCACAAACTTACTAACGTATCTACTATGGCACCCATATTTCTGTCTCTCCTTTTCCTTAAATGACATAAAGATGGTAAAACATCATCGTAGGAATAATACCACATATGGGAGACCAATACAAGCCTGTATTTTTATAAATACTGTATACAAAACGTCTCCCGCCCGCATTATATCACAGTTTCATGGTCAGTCCTATCTTTTTTCTTTCCCCATCGATCTTCACCATTTTTACCTTCTGCACTACTCCTTCTGTTTAAGCTTTTCATTTATGAAGTAATCGATGTCTCCATCCATCACTGCATCCACATTTCCTACTTCCGCTCCGGTCCTGTGGTCTTTGACCATGGTATATGGATGGAACACGTAGGACCTTATCTGGCTTCCCCATGTTATCTGACTGTAATCTCCCTTTAGTTCTTCCAGATTTTCCTTTTTTTCCTGCTCTTTCAGCTCGATGAGCTTGGACATGAGCAGCTTCATGGCAGTCTCTTTATTCTGGTGCTGAGACCGTTCATTCTGGCATGTCACCACTATATTTGTCGGTATGTGGGTTATTCTTATAGCCGAGTCAGTCTTGTTTACATGCTGACCTCCAGCGCCGCTGGATCTGAAAGTGTCTATTCTCAAATCATCAGGATTTATCTTCACATCCGTATCGTCATCTATCTCAGGCGTAACATCGAGGGAAGCAAAGGAGGTATGTCTTCTGCCGGATGAATCGAAAGGCGATATTCTGACGAGCCGATGTACGCCCTTTTCGTTTTTAAGATATCCGTACGCATTTTCGCCCTCCACCAGAAGTGTGGCGCTCTTTATGCCTCCTTCGGTATCGTCCTGCATATCTATGAGCTTTGCCTTATATCCTTTTTTTTCACACCACCTCGTATACATCCTAAACAGCATTTCCGCCCAGTCCTGAGCATCCGTTCCTCCGGAGCCCGCATGTACCGATATTATGGCGTTATTTTTATCGTATTTACCGTTGAGCAGTGTTTTCAGCCTGAGAGCTTCAAGGTCGTCCGAAAGCGCTTTGTATTCGCTTTCTGCCTCTTTTGCCGTCTCTTCATCGCTGTCTTCTTCCGCCATCTCAATGAGTACCTCAAGATCCTCGAGCCTCTGCCCGAGCTTATCGAGCGTCTGAATATTATCCTCTATGGATTTTTTTTCTTTCATGTATTTCTGTGCCGATTCGGCGTCGTCCCAGAAGCCCGATTTTTTTATTTTCTCTTCTATTTCAGCGAGTCTGCCTTCAAGTTTGTCCCGGTCAAAGGGACTCACCTGCCTCTTTGAGAACCTTCCGCAGTGCAGGCAGAGAGCTCTTTATCTGTTCTGTCTGTATCATAGTCAATTCCTCCCGCAGCAGTGTTTGTATTTTTTGCCGCTTCCGCATGGGCAAGGGTCGTTTCTTCCCACTTTCGGAGTTTCTCTTCTGACGGTCTGCTGTTTATGCTCCCTTTTAGGCGCTGCCGCCTGACGAGGTATCTGGTCTTCACCGCCCGATACCTGCGGAACGGCTTCCTCCTCAAATTCTTCTTTTCTGCCTTCACCGCTGCCCATTACATTCTTTCTTTCGGTCTTCGTCTGTACCGTTACGTTATAACAGAATTTGACAAAATCCTCTTTTATGGAATGTACCATCATTTCAAACATATCGAAGCCTTCCTGGGCATATGCTGCCGCAGGGTCCTGTCCTCCTAGACCTCTGAGTCCTATGCCGCTCTTGAGCTGATCCATTGCGTCTATGTGGTCCATCCACTTGTTGTCCACAACTCTTATCAGTATCATTCTCTCGGCTTCACGCAGTTTGTCCTCTCCGATCTCCTCTTCCTTGGCTTTGTAAAGATCCTCAAAATCCGCATAAAGTCCGGCTTTCAGGCTTCCTTCATCCATGTCCGCCAATGTTTCCCGGTCAAAATCCAGCGGCTCGAACTTAGGAGTCAGCTTCCTCAGCGATTTGTTGAGCGTATCAAAATCCCATTCTTCAGGGAATTTCGACGCCATGACTACAGGATCCACTATTTCATCTATGAGCTCATGCGTCATGGAAACCAAGTCTTCACGCAGATCCTCTCCGAAAAGGACTTTTTTTCTTTCGCCGTATATTATCTCACGCTGCTTGTTCATGACATTATCGTACTGCAGCACATATTTACGTATGGAGAAGTTTTTTCCTTCCACTTTTTTCTGAGCGTTTTCTATCTGTTTCGTAATGAATCCAGATTCTATAGCTTCATCTTCCTCAACTCCCAGCTTCTGCACCATAGCCTGCATTCTTTCGCCTCCGAACAGACGCATGAGGTCATCTTCCATCGAAACGCAGAACTGTGTAATACCAAGGTCTCCCTGTCTTCCCGAACGGCCTCTCAGCTGATTATCTATACGCCTTGATTCGTGGCGTTCCGTACCTATTATATACAGACCTCCCAGTTCTTTTACCTTGTCCTGCTCCTCTTTTCTTTCCTTTTTATATTTATCGTGCAGCCTGTTGAAGGTTTCTCTCGCCTCTTTCAGCTCAGGGTCGTCGCTCTGCATAAATCCGGTGGCAAAGGATATTGCCTCTTCGCTGTAGCCCTCCTTTGCCATTTCTCTCCTTGCTTCAAATTCAGGATTTCCTCCCAGAATTATATCTGTACCTCTTCCTGCCATGTTCGTTGCTATAGTCACAGCTTCGAGACGTCCAGCTTCCGCTATTATCTGCGCTTCCTGTTCATGATGCTTGGCGTTGAGAACATTGAAATCCTTTATTCCTCTTTTTCTGAGAGCATCTGCTATCAGCTCGGACTTTTCTATGGAAACCGTACCTACGAGCACAGGCTGTCCTTTTTTATGCGCCTCTTCGACAGCATCCACCACCGCCTTGAATTTACCCTTTTCCGTCGAATATACCGCGTCTTTAAGGTCTTCTCTTGCGACAGGCTTATTGGTAGGTATCGCCACTACATCCATATTGTATATGTCTCTGAATTCGCTTTCCTCCGTCTTCGCCGTGCCTGTCATCCCCGCGAGCTTCTGATACATTCTGAAATAATTTTGCAGCGTTATTGTGGCCAGCGTCTTTGATTCCGATCTTACAAGAACGCCTTCCTTCGCCTCTATAGCCTGATGAAGTCCGTCGCTGTATCTTCTGCCGAACATCATTCGTCCCGTAAATTCATCTATTATGATGATTTCACCGTCTTTTTTGATGTAATCCACGTCCCTCTTCATCATGTTTCTCGCCTTGAGAGCCTGGAGCACATGATGGTTTATCTCCATGTTTTCCGGATCCGAGAAATTCTCCACATCAAAATACTTCTCACATTTTTCTACGCCTTCTTCTGTCAGAGATATCTGCTTTTCTTTTTCTTCAACGGTAAAATCCTCATCTCTCTTGAGAGTCCTCACGAAGGAATCAGCCTTCTTATACATATCGATGGACTTATCACTCTTTCCCGATATTATGAGCGGCGTCCTCGCTTCATCTATAAGTATGGAGTCCACCTCGTCGACTATGGCGTAATTGAGATCGCGCTGCATCATCTGTTCCTTATATATCACCATGTTGTCTCTCAGGTAGTCGAAACCATATTCATTGTTGGTCCCGTAGGTTATATCCGCATTGTAGGCTGCTCTCCTCTGGTCTTCGGAAATGCCGTGTATGACGCATCCCACCGTAAGTCCCAGAAAAGTATACAGCTTGCCCATCCATTCCATATCTCTTTTTGCAAGATAATCGTTCACGGTTACAACGTGTACTCCTTTTCCCTCAAGTGCATTAAGATATGCAGGCAAGGTCGCTACAAGCGTCTTACCTTCACCTGTCTTCATTTCGGATATCCTTCCCTGATGAAGGACTATACCTCCTATCACCTGCACATAGAAATGCTTCATGCCGAGGCTTCTCCACGCGCCTTCTCTGCATACCGCAAAAGCCTCCGGAAGTATATCGTCGAGGCTCTCCCCATCCGCGATTCTTTTTCTGAATTCCTCAGTTTTCTCTCTGAGCTGCCCGTCAGTCAGCTTTTGAAATTCATCATCATAGGACATGACCTTGTCAGCTATTTTGGAAACCTTTTTTACCTCTTTTTCATTAAGGTCTCCAAAAATTTTTTCCATAAGGCTCATCTACAGTTTCCCCTTTCTGAAATTTACAAACTAATACAGTATATCAGTTGATACATAATTATACATTATCCCTGTGTAAAAATAAATATCAATATTATGATTAGGCTTAAAATATTGAAATTTCAAGCTTCTAATACTTCGAGTGCTACTTTTTTATCGCGGCTTTTTTCCTTTTTCACGCCCATTTCATACTTTTTACGGAGTTACTCAAGCTCGATTATCTGATAATATTTTTATCAGAGTTTTCTAAAAAACTAATTTTCAGGAAAGGAAGAAATACATATGGACGCTAACAGCATCGCAAAATACGTAAGCAAAAACCATAAGGAAGAAGTCGCGCGGCTTCTGCAGGCAGATGATAAGCTTGCAAGCAAGGTTTCTCTTAAAAATCCCGTAGTTGCCTGCATCTTATCCATATTCTTCGGAATAATCGGTATCGACCGTCTTTACCAGGGCGGAGTAAAGGTTTTCCTCTGCAAGCTTGCAATGGTATGTCTTACACTCGGTACATGGTGGCTAGTTGATATCGGATACAGTGTTATCATTACAAAACAGGATAATTACGAAAAAATAATTGCCGCTGCTGCTTAAAGCTGCGGCAATTATTTTTATACTCCGTTACGATATCGACTCAGTCATCCGGCTCTCTTTTCTCATTCTCACTGTTTTCTTCATTTACTATATATATGACCTCCACCCTGCTCTTTACGTGCATTTTTCTGAATATATTGTATATGTGAGTTTTTACCGTGCTTTCCGACAGGAAAAGTATCTCCGCGATCTCTTTATTGCTCTTTCCGCTGTATATAAGATCTATAAATTCCTTTTCTCTCGGTGTGAGCCTGTACTGTTCACAGATTTCATCGATACGCTCTTTAAGATCTTTTCTGCCCTTTTCGTCTGTCGAATCCTTCCCGAATACCGGTACAAAATCTTCCTTATATTCATATATGAGCGAAGCAATACTTATGATAAGCCAGAACACCACCGTCAGATCCATGGGTTCTCTGATAAATCTGCTGTTTCCCCAGTAAACCGACGTTTCGCTCCAGAAATAAGACAGATAATTCCATATAAGCATGGATGTGACGATTATCATATAGTAAAAGTCTATCTTCTTTTTCGTAGTCACGGAATACATGATATGCCCCACAGATGCCGTTACCGAAGCTATCATCAGTATTATATCCGTTGCAAGAAGCAGCCACTTTATCGTATAGAACTGCTCTACACTGAGCGCGAACATCAGAAGCAGCCACAGAGCCATGTAAAATATGAGATATTTTTGAACCGCCTTATCGAGAAATGAAAGAGCTTCCCTGTTTATTATCTTTCCCTGAAGTATTATCCACAGGCATATGGTTCCTGCTATGATACTGTTTCCTATTCTCAGCACCTTGAGATTGCTCAGCCCGCCCAGAACATAATCCGTATAGTATATTGCCATATCGTAGCAGCATATAACAAGAATACCAGCGATGAACATTATCATCGCCCGCCCTATACCGGATTTTTCTTTGTTCTGCGCCAGCAACGCTATTGTCATCCCCGATACGCCGAATATCATGCACAGCAGGTAACATATCAGTATTACTTCTTTTATAAACACTCTTTCCTCCAAAAAGCTTCGCTTTTATCAGCATACAAACGCATTGTATATGGCGCGTATCGCTTTTTCAAAATCCTTATTTTCAACTCCTACTATTATGTTCATCTCGCTGGAGCCCTGGTCTATCATTCTGACGTTGATGTCCTCATCCGCCAGCGCAGTGAACAGTTTAGCCGATACCCCTGTCCTGTAGGACATACCGTATCCCACTATCGCAATCAATGCAATGTTATGAAATACTTCCATATGATCCGGCTTAAGCTGTCTTTCAAATTCTTCAAGAATATCATCTATTTTACTATCGATAAGTTTATTGTCAATAACCACCGACAGTGTATCTACTCCGCTCGGAATATGTTCGATAGGAATATCAAAATCCTCAAGTATTCCCGTCATCTTTCTTATAAAGCCTCTTTCACTGCTCATGAGGTTTTTATACATTGCTATTACCGTAAAATCTTTGCTTCCGGCGATTCCCGCTATTATCTGTCCCTCTTCGAGTTTTGCCGGCTCGGAAGTGATTATCGTACCCGGGTCATCCGGTCTGTTTGTATTCCTTATATTTATGGGAATATTCGCCACTCTCGCCGGGTATATGGCGTCTTCGTGGAGCACTGAAGCTCCCATATACGACAGCTCTCTGAGCTCTTTATACGAGACTGTGCTTATAGGTTTAGGATTATCCACGATGCGCGGATCCGCCATGAGGAATCCGGACACATCCGTCCAGTTTTCGTATACATCGGCATTGACCGCCCTTGCTACAAGCGCTCCCGTTATGTCCGAGCCTCCTCTTGAGAAGGTCTTTATGTTTCCGTCTGTCCTCGAGCCGTAAAATCCGGGGATTACAGCTTTTTCATGATTTCTGAGCTCTTTTTTTATGGATTTATCCGTAAGCTCCTCCATGAATCTACCCTTTTCGTCAAATTTCACCATTTTAGCCGAATCTACGAAGTCATACCCAAGGTAAGCCGCTATTAAAAGAGCGTTGAGATATTCTCCCCGGCTGGCTATGTAGTCGGCAGGCGCTCCTTCTTCAAGATTTTTCTTTATTATGCTGAATTCTTTTTTTAAGTCGACATCAATTCCCAGATTGACTTCAACCGCCATAAATCTGTCGCAGATCACCTGAAATATCTGCTGATACGGTATCTTATGCTCTATGTGTGTCTTGCATAGATAAAGCAGATCTGTGATCTTGCTGTCCTCATCAAATCGCTTCCCCGGCGCTGATACTACTACGTATTTTATATCATCGTCTTTATCCACTATATTTTTTATTTTCTCTATCTGCAGAGCATCAGCAACGGATGATCCGCCGAATTTTGCTACTTTAACACCCATCTACAGTATCTCCTCTCTAAGTTCATCTGCTTTATCAAGTCTTTCCCAAGGCAGATCTATGTCAGTCCTGCCAAAATGCCCGTATGCCGCAGCCTGCCTGTATATCGGTCTCCTCAGGTCCAGGTTTTTTATTATCGCGGCAGGTCTTAAATCAAAATGTCTCTTCACTATATCGGAAATCCCTTCATCTGAAAATTTTCCTGTCCCAAAAGTATCCACCAGTACGGATACAGGCTCTGCCACTCCTATAGCGTACGCCAGCTGTATCTCACACTTATCCGCCAGACCGGCGGCCACAAGATTTTTAGCGACGTATCTTGCCGCATACGCTGCAGACCGATCCACTTTAGTCGGATCCTTTCCGCTGAAGGCTCCGCCTCCGTGTCTCGCATAGCCTCCGTAGGTGTCTACGATAATTTTTCTTCCGGTAAGCCCCGAATCCCCGTGAGGTCCGCCGATCACAAATCTTCCCGTCGGGTTTATGAAATATTTTGTATCCTTATCGAGAAGCCTTTCATCCACAACTGCTTTGATAACATGTTTTATGATATCCTCACGTATCTGCGAAAGCTTTACATCAGGATCATGCTGGGTCGAAACCACGATAGTGTCTATACGTTTTACACAATTCTCATCGTATTCAACGGTCACCTGAGTCTTGCCGTCAGGTCTTAAATATTTCAATGTGCCGTTTTTTCTGACTTCCGCAAGACGTCTCGCAAGTCTGTGCGCCATAGCTATAGGCATAGGCATGTATTCCGGCGTCTCATTGCAGGCGAAGCCGAACATCATACCCTGGTCTCCCGCCCCTGTTTCGCCGACCTCGTAATCATCCTTCAGAATGCCCTCCTTGTATTCAAGCGCTCTGTCAACTCCCATGGCTATATCGGCAGACTGTTCATCTATGGCGGTGAGTATAGCGCATACATTCCCGTCATATCCGTATTCGCCTCTGTTATAGCCGATATCGCATATCACTTCACGGGCTATCTTCTGTATATCTATATAGCAGTCTGTACTTATTTCTCCCATTATCATGGCATATCCGGTGTTCACAGTTGTTTCCGCCGCCACTCGTCCCCGCGGGTCCTTTTCCATTATGGCATCGACGATAGCGTCCGATATCTGGTCGCATATCTTATCCGGATGTCCCTCCGTGACCGACTCCGATGTGAAAAGTCTTTTCATTATCATACCTCCAGGATCACTTTATATATAAAAACCTCTTTCCGAACAGAAAGAGGTATAGGTTTCTGTCATAGTTCCTCATCTTTCAGAGTATTATTATGATACTCTGTAGGATTTAGCACCTTCTGCGCCAGTCTCGTCGTCCTTCGCAAGCGCAAGGTTGCCGGGTTTCTCCGGGCCTATTCCCTCCACCTCTCTCAATAAGGATTATCTTGTTTTCTAATATTTATTATATCTTAATTAATTTCGCTGTCAATACTTGAAAAAGCAAACTCTATCCCTCTTGTATTTTTTCTCAGATAGGGTATACTCATGTTAGTAGATTGCGAGGTAACCAATTTGACAAGACCTAAATTCACAGTCATAGAAGGCGGTATTTCCTACCTTCTGAAAACCAAGGGAAAAAATCTGATAAACGCTTATATCACAGACACGAGACTCATGGGCGTCCTTGCCATATATGCCCACTGGTCCATAGGAGAAAACGAGCACAGCCGCGATCTTCACCAGTTTTTTTATATAGACTGCGAAGAGTCCGGCTTTGAAACATACCAGAGTATAGAGGGAAACGACCGCGAAGAGATAGATATGGCAGAACAGACTATCGTCGGAGGTCTCGGAGCGAACAAAATCGATATCACAGAAAGACAGCTGCGCGCGGTTTTATATCGCTACAGGAATTTCAACGAAGACAGAAATCTGCCTCTTCCGGAAAAATACAGCGAATACTCATTCATACTGGAATCCGAAACTGTGCTGGACCCTCTTGAAGACTCCGCTCTGATGAAAGCTATCTGCGGCAGCATAGCTTCAGATTATCAGGTGATAAATTATTTTCTCATGAGATGCATCGGTCAGGACGATCCCGGGATCAGATATCTTTCAGACGGGATATCTCCGGAGAATCCGTATTCCGGATACTCATACGCTACGTTCTGCAAAAACGTGATCGATAAGGATGGGCAGTACGGCGACGGAGCTTCGGTATACATGTGCGAATCCCTTATCGAAGAAAACGGCGAATACGAAACCGTCATATCAAGGATAGCCGTGAAAAATCTCAAGGTTACCGCAGCAGAAAAATGCTCCTCATTTCATGTCAGCTCCGCGGAAGCCGCAATGATGCTGTCAAAGCCGGAATTCGTCACGGTATACGAAGTGCTTTTGTCGGACGAAGATATGGAAAACAATATCGGGGAGCTCACGATAAATTTCAATACGATAATGTCCGTACATGAAAACGGCAGACTCTTTATGACCTTCAAGCAGAACAATGATCACGTAAACAGCCGGATTTTCCGTCTGAGCAACGATGTCAAGGGAATATATTTTCTCACCGATTACGGGCAGCTCATAGTTGCGGCATACACCCTTTCAGATATAAGATATCTGGAAAACAAACTGAAGGCGAGTCCTCTCGCGCCGTTTCTGATGATAACCTCAAAATACGAATTCAAAGAGCCGGTGCTCTTTGAGTTTATGCAAAGTGATTTTGAGGATTTCGACGATTTTCTTAACTATATAAAAGACGAATAGCACCATATACGTTAGATTAACATGAATTCAGGAGATATAAAATGCACTACAGAACATTTAAAAAAATCGATGAAAAAGCTTCGCTCCTCGGACTCGGCTGCATGAGGCTTCCTGCCGATGAGGACGATAATGTAAGAGAAGAAGAAGCCATATCCATGATAAGGAGCGCTATCGACTCCGGTATAAATTACGTGGATACCGCATTCACATATCACGGAGGCAGGAGTGAAAAAATACTGGGCAAAGCATTGAAGGACGGATACAGGGAAAAAATCCTGCTCGCTGACAAAATGCCCATCTGGATAGCCAAGGACGAAGAGAGCATGAAGAGCATATTCTACAAGCAGCTTGAGCGTCTCTGCACCGACAGCATAGATATGTATCTGGTGCACAATATAACAAAATCCATATGGAAGTGCGCGCAAAAGCTCAATCTCATGCCGTTCCTCGAAGAAATGAAGGCGGAAGGCAAGATAAAGCATATAGGCTTTTCTTTCCACGATTCTTACGAGTTCTTTGAAGAAGTCGTAAACGCGTACGACTGGGACTTCTGCCAGATTCAGCTCAATTACATGGACAAGGATCACCAAGCAGGTCTCAAAGGTCTTAAATACGCCGCGGAAAAAGGTCTCGGCGTTGTAGTTATGGAGCCCCTCAAAGGTGGACGTATAACGGATACGCTCCCTCCTACCGTGCAGAAAATATGGGACAGCGCCGAAACGAAGAGGTCTCCTGTACAGTGGGCGTTCAAATGGCTTGCCAGCATGCCTGAAGTGACAGTCATGCTCAGCGGCATGAGTTCAAAGGAACAGCTCGAGGAAAACATAGAAATTTTCTCTTCCGACGAAATACTGACGATAACGGATGAAGAAAAGGCGCTCATAGACAAAGTCGCCGATGAGTACAACAGGCTCATCAAATATTCTTGCACAGGCTGCAACTACTGTATGCCTTGTCCTCAGAAGCTTGAGATCCCCCGCATACTGAGATATTTCAACGACTGGAATGTATATGAACACCATCCTTCCCTCGGGATGGAATACACCACATGGCTGGCTCCGGGACGTCATGCTTCAGACTGTATAGGCTGCAAAGCGTGCGAGGAAAAATGTCCTCAGTCCCTTCCTATAGCGAAAGCTATGAAGGAAGCCGCCGAGGCTTTCGGAGTATAACAGCTTATGCGGACTGCTCCGGAATATTGTCTAACAGTATCAGTTCCGCTCCCATACCTTTGAATGTAGCTCTTATACTCAGCATATCGGAGCTTGTGTATGTCCCTGATGTTATGCTCGGGAACGCCGAACATCCATCTATGAATCCTTTCCTCCTGTCCGTATTTCTTTCGGAATCAACGGCACCGGTCATCTTTTTTACGAAATTATCACGTTCAAGTCTGTATCTCAGTATTTTAAATTCCCCGGAAAGACCGTTGCACTTTATCAGAAACTCTGTTTCATCATCGTAATTCCTCGCAAGACGCAGAATATCATTTTCCGTCTGTATCTTTCCGAGAGATCTTACGATGTTTTCATCAAAATTGTATACGAGAATACTCATGCATTTTATGCTTCCTTCACCATCGCCCGAAACAGATATCATATAATTATTTCCTGCTGCAATTATGTCTTCTCCGAATTCCTTCATCCTTTTATACGGCTCTGCCAGTATGCCGTTCACTCCACGTTCCATTACCTCAGCAAGCTCGCAGCTGTGCCAGTCGCTTTTTTCTTTTGGCTCCCGGACATCTATATCTATTATCACCGGTTTTACTCTGAGCTTGTCCTCATATTCGAAATACACGCCTTTTACCTGTTTACGCAGAGCTTCCTCGATATCAACGGGCGCGCATCTTCTGTAATGCTCTTTCGTTTCTTTTACCACCGTCTTCCCCGAGTATTTTTTCCTGTACTCCGCAGGATGCATTCCATACCATGCTTCAAAATGTTTGATGTAGTATCTGACAGCTGAAAATCCTGTCTCAGCAGCAATCGCGCCTATCTTCTTGCTCGTACCCAGCAGCAGCTTTTCCGATCCCTCCACTCTTATATATCCTAGCAAGTCCTGAAAGCTGAGACCTGTCGCTTCTTTTATTATATGGGACAGATAATATATACTGAGCTTTTCATTTTCGGCAATCTCACTCAAGGTCAGTTTCCTCGCATAATTATCGTACATATATTCCGTTATCCTGTTGAGCCTTCCCGACAGTATGCGGCTGCTTCTTCCCCTGCCCGCTTCATCTCCGGAGACCTCGTCATCCAGGCTGAAGCTGAAATCCGATAACATACATGCCAGCAGATTATGCGTACTCTCTATCACTTTATGTTCATATCCCGGTCCTTTTTGCAGAACCTCCATCATTATCCTTGCAAGGATATTCCTGAGCACTCCAAGACTTTTTCTGTCGTCACCCTTCATATCGGTAACAAAAAACCTGTCCTTCAAATCCTTGTAATATCTCTCAAAATATGTGAAGTCCAGCTGCAGCATCATCACCATGCTGTCACCGTTCGTGCCTGTAAAGCTGTGCATATCCATTTCATTTAATATGAAAATGTCTCCCTGTCTCAGAGTATACGTATAACATCCGTTTTTCAGTATGATGCTTCCAGCCAGTACATATACCACTTCCATGTCATCATGAAAATGGGTGGGATATTCCAGAATATTGGCAGTCACGACATTGATGGGCAATTCATCCTTATAGATAATTTTTTCTTTTAGCATTTTATTTCTCCCGAATTTACTTTAGATATTATGTCAACCTTTGTTCTTTTTATGCTCGACAATTTTCAACAAGCGGACATTCTTTCAATTTTAGCGGTTGCAGAAGTTATCCACACTTTTTTTGAGATTGTATACGATTTTATCCAAATCCCCCTGTGGAAAACTATTTTTTTACAGTTCTTGAAATTCCAATATTTTCGCTTGTCAAGTGTATTTTTTAATACTATTTTATCCACAGTTTGTTCGTTTCTTATTTCACCCTTGCAGAAAATTTTAAAAGTGCTGTTTTTACTCGTTTTCAGAGGTTTTAAGTTTCAGATACGAACATATGCTCTTTCAGTCCCTCATCCGATGTCCTCGTCATCGTGATATCGATATCTTCCTTCTCAAGCTGCCGTTCCAGCTTCTTCGCTATGGACAAGTTTATATCTTTTTCACATATACCTACGCTGCTTTCCGCGCCGCCGTCGATCCCTCCATGAGCCGTACCTATCACCACAATATACCTTTTATCAAGCCCTGCAATAATTGAGCCCTGTCCGTCATATGCCTGTATTGCACCATGGATTTTACGAGATGAGTAAGGCAGATATTACAGCAAATTAGTTATTCTTTTTACATTATAAAACAACTCGGCCTTTTTTAACAGTATTTCATTTGACTTTTTTTACGGAAATATATAAACTTTTATTTACCCTATAATCTATTTACGGAGTACAGTCTATGAAAACAGTAAAATTATATCAGAGCGATGTATATATGAAAGAGTGGGATTCAAAGATACTGGATATCCAAAATTCCGAAAAAGACATCGATTCATACAGCGTAATACTCGACAGGACGGCCTTTTTCCCTGAAGGAGGGGGGCAAAGCTGCGATACCGGATACATAGGCGACCTCAAGGTGAGCGATGTTCAGGAAGAAAGCGGTCTCATACGCCACACAGTCATCTGTAAAAAAACAGATGATATTTCACGTCTTAAGGCTTCCGGAGAAGTAAGATGCCGCCTCGACTGGGACAGAAGATTCGACAATATGCAGCGTCATCTCGGAGAACACATCCTTTCCGGAGCATTTTACAATATGTACGGCGGCGTCAATCGAGGCTTTCATATGGGAAGTGAATATATGACCGCAGACATAAGCTTTGAAAACAGCAAAGACGGTATCATAGAGCTGACCGACGAAATGGCTGCCCGAGCCGAGCTTCGCGCCAACGAAACGATATGGAGCGATAAGCCGGTCAGAGCATACTTCTTCAATACCCGCAAGGAAGCGGAGAAGCTTCCCCTCCGCAAGGCTCTCGCTTTTGATGAGGACATATCGATAGTGACCGTCGGTGATCCCGATAATCCGGACGACTGCGTGGCATGCTGCGGAACGCATCCTTCCACTTCAGGACAGGTAGGTCTTATTAAAATATATAAAGTTGAAAAATATAAAAGCATGTTCAGAGTATACTTCGACGCGGGTAGACGCGCAATGTCTGATTACGATTTCAAGCACGATATGCTTACAGAGCTTTCCAACCGTTTTTCTTCATCCGTCGAGGATCTGCCGGCTAAAATAGAAAGTCGCGAAGAGAGCATAAAAAACCTGAAAGACAAGCTTTATAAGCTTAAAAAAGCTCTTATAGAAAACGAATGCAAAGCTATCGATGATATCATCGCCGGCACGAATGATGTCGTCATAGTATACACAGCCGGGGAACTTACGATAGACGACCTCGCAGATATCTCGAAAAAATATTCCGGCAGCTGCGATAGGCTCATTATGCTGTATTCTCCCGTATCCTGCGCATATATGCTTGTCTCCGGAGGAGAGCCCGACTGCGGCCGGCTGGTAAAAGAATATGCTTCGTTTTACGGCGGCAGGGGAGGCGGCAGATCTGTTTCGGCACGCGCCGTATTTTCTTCCGCTTCGGATGCTGAGCTTTTTGCAGATCTTATGAAAAAACATCTGAAAAAATAGAAGCAGAAAGCGCGTGCACTTTAAAGCAACAAAGTGACGCGCTTTACTATTTTCTGTACATTTTCCGATATTCTGTGGGAAGCGCCCTCACTCTCTCCTTAAACGCCTTGCTAAACTTCCCCTGTGTGCCGTACCCCACGCTTTCGGCAATCTCAGCTACGCTGTCATCGGTTTCCCTGAGCATCTTCATCCCCTGTTTGATCCTGTATTCTTTCATGTATGCAGCTATGGGCATACCGTATACCATTTTGAAGACCGATTTGAGCGAGGATGTATTTATCAGATACTTTCGGGAAAGCTCTTCTATGGTAAACCTCCTGTCTGCATTTTTCACAAGGAAATCACGTATCTGCTTGACCTGCTCCACCTGCGCGGATACACATCCCGTCAGCTTTTCCTTCTTCTCCGGCTCCATATCCTCAAGAAACATCAGCACTTCCTGTATCTTGAGCTTGCAATACGGAAGAAAACGTTCCTCCGGGATATCATACAAAGTCGAAATGGCTTCGTCTATCCTACCGTTTGCCGGTACGGAAACAGTATTGCCTCCAGCGCAGAATTTCCTGTATATCTCTTTTGCATCGAATCCTGCTTCCCTTAAAATATCCGGGCAGTTTTTTTCAAGCTCTTTCAAATCCACATAAAATGTCAGCCCTTCATAGGATTTAAGAGGCAGTGTGATATTGGATACCGAGCATACATCCATGGAATGAATGCATATGTCTCCCTTTCCAAGATACACCGATTCCCCTGACTTCATTTCCCAGCCTATCCTGCCCTGGCGACAGTGATTTATTTCCATAACATAGTCGAAGGCTTCGTGACGTATCCTCACCGAATCCGCGGTGTATGAATCGAACTCAAGCCCGACGCCCGGTAATATTTCAATCCGCCCGCCGCGGCTCATCTCCTGTCTGTTCATTTCGCGAGCTTCATATTCTCTGTTCATATCTTATCTCTCTTATCTCCATCTCCTGCCTGACTATAAGCGGTTCAATCCCTTTTCGGACATGCTATCTCCACCATATCTTCTATCATATGATGCAGAAGCTCCACCTGCTGCGTATCAGCCGCTCTGTAATAAACCTCCTTGCCCTCTCTCCTGCTCACTATCAGTCCGCTGCTTTTGAGCTGCCTGAGATGATGTGATACTGCAGGACTGCTCATTCCCACAAGCGCCGCGAGATTTATCACACACTCCTCATAGTGGCACAGGAGCCAGAATATCCTTATACGGCTGCCGTCGCAAAGCTGTTTGAACACATCGGAAACCGTATTGAAATCCGATTCTGCGGGAATTCTTTCAGGCTCCTTCTCTATACTCTGCCCATGGTCATGGGGTAATGACATTTTTTCCATTCGCCTCCCTCCTTTTTACGTTTTGCCCTAACGGAAACAATTTTATCCCAAACGGAAATACATCTTTTTAATCTATTGACCTTTTCATATATAAAGAATATCATATAGTTAAATGATTAAGCAAGTGTTTAATTAAAGTTTTTTTGAAAGGAGTCTTTAAGATGAAAAAAACATATAAAATAGACGTTGACTGCGCAAACTGCGCCAATAAAATGGAAATTGCCGCCCAGAACACTCCGGGCGTAAAAGACGCTACAGTGAATTTCATGACATTGAAGATGAATGTGGAGTTTGAAGACGGACACACTCCTTCCGATGTGATGAAGCAGGTGCTCAAAAACTGTAAAAAGGTTGAAGATGACTGCGAAATATATCTTTGATGAAACAATCCTCAAGAGGGAGTGGAAACAGTCATGAATAAGAAACAGAAAAAAATGCTCATACGAATCATACTGTCAGCCGCAATGCTCATAGCTCTCGTTTTCATACCGATACAGGGATACCTCCGCTTCGGAGCTTATCTCATACCATATCTTATCATAGGCTATGATATACTGATAAAAGCGGGAAAAGGCATCAAAAACAGACAGATATTCGACGAAAGCTTTCTGATGACCATAGCAACTCTGGGAGCAATCGTTCTCGCCATATACGAAAAAAGCGGAGATTATACCGAGGCCATAGCCGTAATGCTGTTTTATCAGATTGGAGAATGGTTTCAAAGCTATGCTGTCGGGAAAAGCCGCAGAAACATCAGCGAGCTCATGGATATACGTCCCGACTATGCCAATATTGAATCCGGCGGGAAGCTGGAAAGGGTGGACCCGGATGATGTTGAAGTCGGAAGCACGATAATAGTTCAGCCCGGAGAAAAGGTGCCTATCGACGGCACCGTTGTTGACGGCACTTCTGCTCTGAACACAAGTGCACTCACAGGAGAAAGCATGCCCCGCGATGTTAAATGTGGAGATGAAATCATCAGCGGCTGTATAAACATGACGGGATTGCTGAAAATAAGAACCACTAAGGCATTCGGTGAATCCACCGTCTCAAAGATACTCGATCTCGTGGAGAATGCCAGCTCGAGAAAATCAAAATCGGAAGATTTCATATCAAAATTCGCAAGAATATACACACCTGCCGTCTGCCTTGCGGCTCTGGCGCTTGCCCTGCTTCCTCCTGTAATCAGAATGGCGGGTATGTCAATGGCTCCCGAATGGGATGTATGGATTTACAGAGCTCTGACGTTCCTTGTAATAAGCTGTCCGTGCGCTCTCGTAATAAGCATACCTCTTTCATTCTTCGCCGGTATCGGAGGCGCAAGCAAAGCAGGTGTGCTTGTAAAAGGCTCAAATTATCTTGAGACACTCTCCAAAACCAGAATAGTAGTGTTCGACAAAACAGGCACTCTTACTCAGGGCGTATTTAAAGTAAACGCCATACACCACAGTAGCATGGATGAGGATAAACTCATAGAATACGCCGCTCTTGCCGAAAGCTCTTCATCTCATCCTATAAGCAAGAGTATCCGGCAGGCTTACGGAAAAGACATCGACCGCTCCCGCATTTCAGACATACGTGAAATAAGCGGCAACGGCGTCATAGCCACCGTGGACGGAAAAGAAGTTGCAGCCGGCAACACAAAGCTCATGAAACGCATAGGCGCTGAATATATCAGCTGCCACAGTCCCGGGACAATAATACACATTGCCGTAGACGGAAAATACGCAGGGCATATACTTATATCCGACGTAGTAAAGCCCGATGCCGCCAAGTCAATAGATGAACTTAAAAAATCCGGCATACGCAAAACAGTGATGCTCACAGGAGATTCAGAGTCATCAGCACGTCAGGTCGCCGAATCTCTCAGAATAGATGAATTCCACAGTGAGCTCCTGCCTGCCGACAAAGTGGAACAGGTGGAAAGGCTGCTTAGTACAAAGACAGATAAGGAAAAACTCGCTTTCGTGGGCGACGGTATCAATGATGCTCCTGTCCTCAGCAGAGCCGATATAGGAATAGCTATGGGAGCTATGGGCTCTGACGCTGCTATCGAAGCTGCCGATGTTGTTCTGATGGATGACGACCCAATGAAGATTTCAAAATCCATCAGGGTTTCACGAAAATGTCTGAGAATCGTGTACCAGAATATCGTTTTCGCCATAGGAATAAAACTGATATGTCTCGCACTCGGCGCGGTAGGTATTGCGAACATGTGGCTGGCTATCTTTGCCGACGTCGGCGTGATGATAATAGCTGTGCTCAATGCCATAAGAGCGTTGTTCGTCAAAAGACTTTAAAAACGCTTTGAAAGTGCATATTTAAAAGCTCAGTCTCCGATTTGTATTGCTTATCGGAGACTGAGCTTTTTATTCTTTATTATTCTATATATACGGTTACATATCTCACGCCCCACCGCAGGCATTCGCTTTCCGTATTCATGTATATATCTATGGTATTGCCTTTTATGTTTCCTCCCGTATCTTCAGCGCGCCGATATCCGACACCTTCTATGTATACGCTGCTGCCGAGAGGTATCACGCTCGGGTCAACCGCTATTTCTCCCACTCTCGCTTTAGTTCCCATTGCCGTCCTTCCGCCGCCCGTATAAGCATATGCTTTGACGACCAGCTTTCTGCTGTATGATTTTCCGTTGAAGTTTATCCTCGTGCCGTTGGCTATAACTTTATCCACAGCCGCCGTTATGCTGGTTCTCGCAACTTCTTTCCTCGATGATTCAACGCCGTCTATATACGTTATTTCATATGTGACTTCGTCAAGACCTTCAACACCTTCAGTGATTATCTTGCTTGTCCCTTCATTCAGAGAGCTGTCGTCTTTCTCAACAGTTTCAAACGGAATCTTTTCTTCCACCTTCACCTGTTCAGTAGTGACCCTCTGTATGACGATCTCCATATCATCTCCGATTTCAGTATCCGCAGCGGGCGTCACTATGTCCTTTTCTCCAACTTCCACTCCGCAGTCTTTAAGCGCGTCACCGACATTTCTTTCAAGCGTCTTGTAATTTTTTGTCTTCCCGTCTGCGGTCACCTTGAAATCCGTCGCATGTTTCAAATCGAACGATATACCATCGTATATGTATGTGGAAACAGGCTTTGATATATAGTCCTCCTCACAGTAATCTATATTTTCTCCTTCAAGAAATCCGTCTATGGTGTATTCTCTGGTTACGGTGCTGTATTCCTTCCCGTTTATCGTTGCATGAACTTCACGGGGCACCAGCGATGTATACGCAAACGTTACTGCCAGCAGTACAATAAACGAGGCTGCTATACCTGTAATCCATCCGTATTTCCTGCCGAAAACCGCAAGCCTTTTTTCTTCCTTTTTTTCATCGCCGCCGGCAGGCTCACCCTCTGCTTTCTCTGTTTCGCCAGCAGGCTCTTCAGGCTCGGAATCTGATTCAAGCTCGACATCAGCGACCGCCGGCTCAGGCTCGATGTCATGGTGTTCAGGCTCAGTTTCCGGCTCAAGGATATTATCATCCGGCTTTTCTTCTTCGACTGCCTCCGCAAGCCACCTTTCCTTCTTCTCTTTTCCGTCGAGTACTTCTCTGATATTTATATTCATGGCAAAATTCTCCAAAACGTCTGTTTTTCAACGAATATACGTACCTATTGTACCAAAAACAGCGTATTTGTCAAATTACACTGTCTTCAGAGAGACGATAAACAGCTTCCGCATATATTTTCGCCAGTTTTACCATATTTTCTACCGATATGCACTCGTTTTTCTGATGTCCCAGCTCCTTGTCTTCGGGAAATCTCGCACCGAATGCCACAGTGTTTTCTATAGCTCTCGCATAGGTCCCTCCGCCTATGACAACCGGCTTTCCGGACTCGTCACCCGTATATTTCCTGTAGACTTCCATGAGTGTTTTTATCAGAGGGCTGTCTTCCGCCATATATATCGGTCTTTTATGCGATTCTTTGACTATTCCAATGTCATACCTTTCAGTCACGCTGCCTATGCCGTCATATACAGCGTTCTCATCCATCGTGACAGGATATCTGACGTTTATCGTGATTTTGCCAGTTTTTCTGTCCGCCTCTGCTATCCCCACGTTCAGGATAAGTTTCCCGGAGGGCTCGTCCTCCAGGAAGCAGCCGAGCTTCTCTCCATGTATATCCCATCCTATGCAGCTGTTGTAAAACGATATGAAATCATTCGTGTCTTCACTGCTGAAATTCAGCTCCGATAAGAGCTCCATGATGATTGAGATGGCATTGAGACCCTTTTCCGGTCTGGCACCGTGAGCCGATACACCCTTGGTCGTTATCTCAAGACTTTTTCCTGTTTTTCTGCACTTTATGCGTTCTTCCCCGCCACCGTTTTTTTCTTTGAATTTTTCCGCAAATACGCCGACTTTTTCTCTTATGCTGTCATAGCTTTCACCTGACGGATCGTACACAACTGCCCTAGCGCTGTCTGCGACGGAATTGGAAGCGTTACCGCCTTTCAGAGAGCTGAGTTCAAGACCCTTGCCTGATACCGGATTGAATTTTTTTACAAGGTCGAACACCAGTATCCCCATCTCTCCGTGAATGGCGGGAAAATCTCCGTCCGGCGTAAAGCCCGTATCTGGCAGCTCCTTTACCATGGACAGGTAGTAATCCATACCTTTCCATTCAGTCTCTTCATCGAGTCCGAGTATAAGACGTATAGTTTTCCGCGGCGAATAGCCGCACTCCTTCAAAGCTTTCATCGCATAAAAGGAAGCTGTCACAGGTCCTTTGTCATCCGTCGTTCCCCTGCCGTATATCATTCCGTCAACCACTTCTCCGCCGTAAGGATCATAGTCCCATCCGCTTCCTTCAGGAACTACGTCAAGATGTCCGACAACACCGACTATTCCTTTTTCTTTTCCTTTAAAATCTATATGGCCTCCGTAGCCGTCCGCATCGAAAATTTCAAAGCCCGCCTTCTCCGCCATCGCAAGCATTTTTCTGTAAACTTCGTCAACGTGCTCGCCGAAAGGCTTTTCTCCTCCCGCTTCAACAGCAACGCTTGGTACAGATATAAGTTCGGACAGAGACGATATCATCTCTGCCCTGTTTTCTTCTATTCTTTCATTGACTTTTTCTATAATATCCATACATTTCACCGACAGAATGCGCTTCCTCAGATAACAGCCTCAACGCTTGCAATATCATCAGGATAACTTTCCTTTAAAATCTGCTCCACAACACCTTTTATCGTCATCTGAGCCCCCGGACATCCGGCACAGTGTCCCTGGAGTCTTACTTTTACTATCTTATCATCCGTATACTCCACAAACTCCAGATCTCCTCCATCTCTCTGCAGAAAAGGTCTTATCTGTTCCAGCGCTTCTTTAATTTTATCTTCCATTTTTTCTACTCCTTTATCATTATTATTTTCAATATATCAAAAACTATAATTTATTACAATACACTGCCTTAAATCTATACTTTAAGGACATGTTCAGGATGAGACTTCTGAATGATACGATCGGCTAATTCGGATTCACCGTATAGATGGAAACCATATCTCCCTCTCGCCAGGTGCTTATATAGGCTGTTCTTATGGGATCACCTTCATTGTTAAAGGTTATCGTTCCGGACGCACCTTCAAATCCGCTTGAATTTGCGAGAATCTTTCTAAGATTTTCTCCCGTTATATCATCCCCCGCCTCATCTATGGCATTAAGCGCTATTATATAGGCATCATATCCCAAAGCTACCGAATCAGACGGTTCTTCATCGGTTTCATATTTAGTCTGATACGCTTCGACAAACTTATCCGATTCCTCACTGTCCGCCTGCTCCTGCATGAAGAAGTTTATGAACGCCATATAGTCAGGGGATACATCATCATTCAGCAGATCTCTGAACTCTTCGGAAGCCCAGTCCACATCTCCGAGGAATACGACATCAAGCTCCATATCCGCCGCCTGATTTATTATCTTTGCCGAATCTTCCATGCTTCCGGGCAGGAGTACGCTTTTAACTCCCGAGTCTCTTATCACGCTGAGCTGCTCTTCAAAATCATCGTCTCCCGTATCGTACTGCTCATAGACAGTTATCGCTTCATCGTTGCCTGTCTCGCCTTCTATCCTGTCTGTAAATGCAGAGCCTGTAGCCATTGCCGCATCATCATCACGCGGCATGAGTATCCCCGCAGTCGTTTCACCTTTTGCCTCGAGTACATATCTGCCCAGAATATCTCCCTGGTCTGAATCCACATAACACACTCTGAAATAGTAATCGTAGTTCTGCGTTATGAGCGGATTCATATTGGTCATCGCTATCGTCGGTATCTTCGCATCGTTTATGTATTCCCCTGCTATCAGAGAATAAACGCTGCCGTAGCTTCCCAGTATTATGTCGGGGTCCTTGGCTATAAGGTCGTTTATCGCCGTTTCCGCCGCATATATATCCGAAGCGTTGTCACTGTACGTAAGCTCAACTATCCTTCCGTTCACATTAGGGTATACCTCGTGCGCAAGCTCTATACCTTGAATTTCCTCAGCGGCTTCTTCGCTGTCCGCACCGCTCAACGGTTCATATATCCCTATTGTTACAGTTGCGTCGCTGCTTCTCTTGGAATCAAAAAACGCTTCCTTGAAGTTTTCAAATGTAGTACATGCCGTCAGTCCTGCCGCCATCATCACAGCAGCGGCAGATAATGCAATAATTTTATATATCCTCACAAGCTCACCTTTCTAATTCTGTATAGACACCATTATACACTTTTTTGCGCCAAAGGTAAAGTATGAGCTTCCTGCCCGATTATTTTGTATTTTTTATAAAAATGTCTTGACTATTCTTTACTAAAATGGTACATTATATTTGACAGAAATAATGACTGGTAAGAATTAACAATATGAGTAAATATGATTTTAAAAGGAGGAATTTATTATGAAATGGACTTGTTCAGTATGCGGATACACTTATGAAGGACCTCAGCCACCTGAGAAATGCCCTCAGTGCGGAGTGCCGGCTGATAAATTCGTAGAAGTAAAGGAAGGCGAAATCGAATTCGTTGACGATCATGTAGTAGGCGTTGCACAGGGCGTTGACCCTGAAATCATACAGGGACTCAGAGACAACTTCAACGGAGAATGTTCGGAAGTCGGTATGTATCTGGCTATGTCGAGAGTTGCTCACAGAGAAGGCTATCCTGAGATCGGTCTCTACTGGGAAAAGGCTGCTTTTGAAGAAGCTGAGCACGCTGCAAAATTTGCAGAGCTCTTAGGCGAAGTAGTTACTGATTCTACAAAGAAAAACCTCGAAATGAGAGTTGAGGCTGAAGCTGGCGCATGCGCAGGCAAGAAAGAGCTTGCAAAGAAAGCCAAGGAACAGAATCTGGACGCCATCCACGATACAGTTCATGAAATGGCAAAGGACGAAGCAAGACACGGAAGAGCTTTCCAGGGTCTGCTCAAAAGATACTTCGGCTAAACGAAACACATTAGATTTTAAAGTCCAGAGGGAGTCGTTCATCGACTCTCTTTTTTATTGGAAACGATTTTCACGCTGCCGCGTTTCTCCTTTTACGATAAGCAGTCATATTTTATATCACTTTTCTACAGCACTTTGCTGAGAAAATTCTGCGTTCTTTCATTTTTAGGGTTGCCGAAAATCTCAGCCGGCGTTCCCTGCTCCATTACCACACCCTCGTCTATGAACAGTACTCTGTCGGCAACTTCCCTAGCAAACCCCATTTCATGGGTCACTATTATCATCGTCATCCCGTTATCGGCAAGAGTTCTCATGACGTTGAGCACTTCTCCCACCATTTCCGGGTCAAGAGCCGACGTCGGCTCATCAAACAGCATGATTTCAGGATCCATTGCAAGCGCTCTTGCAATGGCTACTCTCTGTTTCTGCCCACCTGAAAGGGAAGCCGGATATGAATCCGCTTTATCTTCAAGGCCTACTGTCTTCAAGAGCTGTCCTGCTTTGGTTTCCGCGTCTTCTCTGCTCATCCCCTTTACCTTTATGGGAGCAAGCGTTATGTTTTCCATAACGGTCATATGCGGGAACAGATTGAAGCTCTGAAACACCATGCCAAGCTTTTCCCTGACCTTATCTATATCTACTCCCGGTTCATTTATGCGCTTTCCATCGAGATAAACTTCTCCTCCCGTAGGCTCCTCCAGCATGTTAAGACATCTTAAAAACGTGCTTTTCCCTGAGCCTGAAGGCCCTATTACACAGACTACTTCCTTGTCCTCGATTTTTTCGGTTATACCTCTGAGCACTTTAAGCTCGCCGAAGGCTTTCTCAAGATTCCTAACTTCTATCACTCTGTGCCAGCCTCCTCTCTATGTAGGCAACAAGTCTTGACAATGTCAGCGTCATTATCAAATAAACTATCGCGACGCCTATATATGCCTGGAAAGACATGAAGGACTGCGATGCCCACAGCGTGCCCCGTCTTGTTATCTCAACTATGCCTGCTACCGACAATATGGATGTTTCCTTTATCAGCGTCACGAATTCGTTCCCAAGTGCGGGCACTATTATTTTAAACGCCTGCGGGACTATTATATATCTCATAGTCTGCCTGCTGTTCAGTCCCAGTGACCTTGCAGCCTCGGTCTGTCCTATGTCTATCGCCTGGAGTCCACTTCTTATTATTTCCGCCATGTACGCAGAGCTGTTTATTCCGCATGCGATAAAGCCCACTATTATCATGTGCTCCCAGTTGAACTGAAAATCAAATATCTGTCTTATCAGCTGAGGTGCTCCGTATGCCAAAATAAGCACTTGAACGAGAAGAGGCGTTCCCCTCAAAACATCCACATAAACAGTCGCGAGCGCTCTGAGTACTTTAAACCTGGATCGCTTGGCTATAGCTACAAACAATCCTATTACCAGTCCTCCCGCAACGGCTACCAGTGAAATCAGCAGCGTCACAGGAACTCCTCTTGCCGCAACCAATACTCCATGCAAATAATCCGCCAAAAGCAATTCCTCCTTAAACGATATCTTCTGGACAATAAACAGACCTCTGACCGCAGTTTCGGCCAGAGGTCAATCCTTACTGCTTACTGTTCCGTATTGAACCATTTATCGACCAGTTCATCGAATGTTCCGTCTTCTTTGATATTGGCAAGTCCCGCATTTATCTTTTCAAGAAGTTCTGTATTTCCCTTCTGTACAGCAAATCCGTAGTTCTCAGCGTTGAGAGGATCACCTACCATCTTTATCTTGTCAGGCTGCTTTTTCATATAAGCTTCCGTTACAGGCTTATCGTTTATTACCGCAGATACATCTCCGTTTATAAGCTGCATCATGCATGTATCAAGACCGTCCAGTATAACAGCTTCCCCGATTTTGCCCTGATCCGCCAGCTCCTGTACTTTGCTTGCTCCGGTAGTGCCCGTCTGAGCTGCGACTTTCATATCCGCCGTGAGATCATCCACACTGTTTATGTCGTCGTTATCCTCTGTCACAGCCACCATGAGCTTGGATTCGTAATAAGCATCGCTGAAATCTACCTGCTCCTGTCTTTCAGGGTCATCCTTATTCATACCCGCAGCTATGATGTCGATATTGCCGGACTGCAGAGCCGGAATGAGTCCGTCGAAGGAAAGGTTTTCAAATTCAACTTCGAATCCCTGATCTTCACCTATAGCTGTTATCAAATCCATATCGAGACCGACTATATTCTGATTTTCATCTGTAGTGTCAAACGGCGGGAACGTAGGCTCCGTTCCTACTTTGTATGTAACCGTGTCGCCGCTTTCGCCGTCATCTCCGCCACCGCATGCAGCGAGTGAAAATGTGAGCACCATAACCATTAAAAACGCTATTACACTCTTCTTCATTTCAATTACTCCTTTATCAATGTTTGTCGTTTTATCTTACACTACTAATAATTATACACATATTTAACTGAATATTCAAGGTCTAAATGCCAATGTATAAATTTACTTTAAACGGCAGACGGCTGTATATCATTTTTCGTAATATCTTGCGATATCATGCAAAAAACAGTTTAAATTCTATCTCATTATATCTTATAATAGCAATATATCAACGGCAGTTGCTTTTAACAAAAGGGGACGGCAATGCTAAACGAGAGTACTTCAGCAAAAACAAAAAAATGGAGCGTATTAGCTCCTCTGTGTGTGATATCCGCCGGTATTCTCTGGGGTATGAGCGGAATTTTTTCCAATTATCTTGCTGCTGCCGGATTTTCATCTATACAGATAACTTTTCTCAGGTGCCTGATAACAGCTGTTTTTCTGCTGCTTTTCTCGCTTATATTCGATGCCCGTCTTCCTAAGATTAGAATCCGAGACATATGGATGCTCATAGGTACCGGTGTATTCAGCATAGCTTTTTTCAACATAAGCTATTTTACGTGCATATCTCACAGCACATTATCGGTCGCATGCACTCTTCTTTATACCGGTCCATGCTTCGTTATGATAATATCATGTATCGTATTCAAGGAGAAGTTCACCTTAAAAAAAGGAGTGTCCCTCGCTGGTGCCGTTGCAGGCTGCGCTTTTATAACGGGTCTCATCGGCGGCTCTCAGGGGGTAAGCATAACGCCTTTTGCCTTTGCAACAGGTCTCTGCGCCGGTCTCGGTTACGGTCTTTACAGTATATTCGGCAGTATAGTCCTTAAAAAATATTCTCCTCTCACCGTTACTGCGTATACATTCTCCATAGCAGCCGCAGCTCTGATACCTGTATGCGATTGGTCAGGCATAATAAAGCTGTCGTTTGACGGCGGCTCTGCATATGCCGTCCTGCTTTTCATCCTTATGCTGGGGATAATCTCCACTCTTCTCCCTTTTGCCCTTTATACAAAAGGGCTCAGCCACATGGAAACGAGCAGAGCTTCCATGCTCACCTTCATAGAGCCTCTGTGCGCGACGCTGATAAGCATTTTCGTGTTTCACGAGCCTTTCGGCATCAATCACGCTGTCGGCATGATTGCCATAATCGGCGCCGTTTCCATACTCAATATAAATTTCAGGCGCGGAAAAAAAGCTACTATATCTCGTACTTAACTTACGGATGTCCCAGATAATGCCGATGGTGCGCCTGGAGGGACTTGAACCCCCACGGTCTCCCACTAGAACCTAAATCTAGCGTGTCTGCCAATTCCACCACAGGCGCATATTTGTTTTAATCTGTATCGTAATTCATTATCTTGAATTCGCCACAGTACCGTGATGATTATAATATAGAATCGGTCGGTCTGTCAAAGCAACTTTAAATAATTTCATAAAAAGCCCGGAACAGCTTGTGTTCCGGACCTTATCCGTGGTGATCCTACCGGGAATCGAACCCGGGTTACCGCCGTGAAAGGGCGGTGTCTTAACCTCTTGACCATAGGACCAAAATAAGCGGCAACGACCTACTTTCCCAGGCGGTCTCCCACCAAGTATCATCAGCGCTG
>CAYYMY010000010.1:0-2422 GCA_964473095.1 uncultured Oscillospiraceae bacterium
CGTCTATGTACTGGCCTTTGCCGGTATTGAGTCTGTTGTAGTATGCCATGAGTATACCTACCGCCATGGTAAGTCCTGTGAAATTATCTCCTAGGGCAGGGCCTATTCTCGTAGGGACACCGTCAGGAAAACCTGTCATTTCCTGTACGCCGCTTACGGACTGAATAACATTGTCATATGCTGCGAGCCCTTTAAGAGGACCGTTCTGCCCGTAACCGGAGATCGATGCATATATCAATACGGGATTCTCTTTTTTCAGAGTCTCGTAATCGAGACCCATTTTCGCCATTGTTCCTACTTTGAAATTTTCTACTACGATATCGGCGTCTCTGACCATTCTTTTGATTATATCGCCACCTTCAGGCTTGGATATATCGAGAGATATGCTTTCTTTGTTCCTGTTGATAGCTGCGTAATATCCGCTGTGGCCGTTTTTAAATGGGGTCCATTCTCTGGACTGGTCGCCTACGCCTCTCCGTTCTATTTTTATAACTCTGGCTCCGAAGTCAGCAAGCTGCATTGTGCAGAAAGGACCACTGTAAGCCTGTGTAAAGTCTATTACCGTTACGCCTTCCAATATTTTCATATTCTACCCTCCAGTTAAGAAATCTGTATAACTTTATTTTTCTCCAGTTCTGCTATATCATCGTCGCTATAACCGAGACCTTTAAGATATATTTCAGTATGTTCTCCAAGAAGAGGAGCCCCTTGTGTAAAACCGCCGGGAGTATCGGACATTTTAATAACTGTTCCTGTAATTCTGATTTTGCCAACGCCTTTGTCATATACTTCCACCAGCATATTACGCTCCTTTATTTGCTCGTTTTTCATTGACTCTGCCACTGTACATACTGCACCGCATGCAAGCTTCGCGTCGTTAAGTTTCTTTTCTATGTCGAATTTTGACATTTTTGATGTGACGTTTTCTATAGCTTCCTTCAACCCCGATTCGTAGTTATCGCCTCTGGATCCATTTGTTTTGTATTTTTCGTCTTCTTTAAGGTCGTCCATGCCCAGAGCATCACAGAATCTGAGCCACTGGTTATCGGTGGATATACCTATTGAAACATAGCCGTCCTTTGCCTTGAATGTATCGTAAGGAGAAATCGACGGATATGAATTGCCTACTCTCTGAGGCACCTTGCCTGTAAGAGCATATGTTATCGGCGCTGCTTCCAGGATAGAAAACAGACAGTCCAGGATTGCTATATCTATTCGTTGACCTTCACCTGTTTTTTTTCTGTTTATCAGGGCAAGATTGATTGCAGCAGCCATATATGTCCCGCTCAGATGATCTCCCACGGCAGGACCTGCCTTTGTTGGAGGACCATCAGGGAAACCGGTTCTGTCCATTATTCCGCTCATTGCCTGAAGCTGTAAATCCAGACCTATAGTTTCCTTGAGGGGACCTGTCTGACCGAACCCGTTAAGTGATGCGTATATTAAAGATGGATTTACTTTCTTTACTGTTTCGTAATCAAGCCCCATTCTTTCCATGCTGCCGTATTTGAAATTTTCACAGACGATGTCTGCATCCTTTATAAGGTCCAGAGCAATTTTGCGACCTTCTTCTGAAGCGGTATTGAGTCCGATACTTTTTTTCCCTCGGTTGAGAAATGTATAGTATGCACTGTTACCGTCTTTAAAAGGCGCCCAGTATCTTGCCAGGTCACCTATTCCAGGACGTTCAATCTTTATGACTTCTGCTCCGAAATCAGACAGAATCATGGTGCATAGGCTGCCGGCGTGTGCCTGTGTAAAGTCTATTACCTTTATGCCCTCTAATGGTTTCATTGAATAACTCCTTTCCTGTTTTGCCCGAAGGCGATAACTTGTTTAAATAGATATAGAATAAATAAAATGATTAGTTGACAATATAACAAGCAACATATGTGCCATTTTTTTTTTAAAAGAATAAGCGTTGAAAATTCAATATTTCGGAGCTGGTGGCAATGGAAAGGAAATATTGTATTCATGAGTTGAAACGGATTCGATTCAAACATCTAAAAAATGGAGAATCAATGAAACACAGGATTTTTAGCTGATTATGGTGGTGTGAGTTGATATTAACTCGAGAGGTAATATCAACTCGAAAGCAAAACTCATCGAATAATAAAATGAAAAAATTTACTTTGACACTATCCTTTTTATTATAAGAGATGTTAAATATATTAGAAAGTACTTTCAATAAAATCGGGGAGGCAGTATTGGACAAATTGAATTTTTTCAAAGATGAGCAGCAGGGTGGCACTGATAGTCCTTGCTGTTATACTCGCTGTGATATGCTTCAACACTCTGAGAAGTCCGGATCTCTGGTATGTGGATGAGAACGGGGAGACGCATAAAGGGATAACTGCGGCGAGACAGATTAAGGAGCTTAAGGAAAATGAAGCGGGAATGCTGACGACAGACAGAATCGCTG
>CAYYMY010000010.1:2522-34065 GCA_964473095.1 uncultured Oscillospiraceae bacterium
ATTAAGGAGCTTAAGGAAAATGAAGCGGGAATGCTGACGACAGACAGAATCGCTGCAGTCGCAGTCTACACAGGCATCATGCTGGGCTGTCTGGGAGCCGGCGGAGGAAACTGTGCGATACAGAGCGACTGGGGACTCTGGAAGAGCATGTACAACATAACGTTCGCGCAGGCGTATGCGCTCATAGTCGTATGCGGCTACATAGGCTCCGTCTTCATAGGACTGTTCACTATGTTCGTATCGGTCATGACGCGGTCGGCGGTCATATCGGTCGTGATACCCTTCGTGACATTGTTCCTGCCTCTGTACCTGCCCGATACCGTACCCGCTCTGGTGGGGAAAATACTGGGACTGTTTCCGGATAAAATGCTGCAGATATATACGGTCATCGATGAATTTTCGATCTACAGCGTATTGGGACATATGACAGGCTCCGCGTACCTGATGCCTTTCATATATGCGTTCCTCGTGCTTGTTCTTCTTCCCGCAGTCTATATGAAATACAGGAAAATCGCTGTACGATGATATGTGAGAAGCTTAAACTATTTGACTTCTACAGTCCATCCCATTTCATCGGCAACTTTGCCTGTCTGGATGCCGTAGAGAGTATCGTAAAGCTCCTGAGCGACAGGACCTATGCCGCCTCCGTTTATTACCATGCTTTCGCCTTTGTAGCACAGCTCTCCTACGGGAGAGATAACGGCGGCGGTGCCGGATGCGAACATTTCTTTGAATTGCCCGTTTTTATATGCTTCCACAACCTCGTCTATAGCGAGTCTGCGCTCAACTATGTTCATGCCCTTTTTCTTCAGGAGAGCTATTACGGAGTCTCTCGTGATGCCCGGCAGGATAGTTCCATCGAGAGGAGCTGTGATGATTTCGTTGCCTATAACGAAAAATGCGTTGGAAGTACCTATTTCCTCAACGTATTTCCTGTGTACTCCGTCGAGCCACAATATCTGTTCGTAGCCCTTTGCATGAGCTTCCTCCTGCGCCTTGAGGCTTGCAGCGTAGTTGCCGCCGCACTTGGCTTCACCTGTACCGCCTTTCGTCGCGCGCACATACTTGTCCTCAACGTAGATTTTGGTAGGAGTGAGGCCGCCTTCGTAGTAAGGACCTACAGGGCTCAGTATTATTATGAATTTATAATGGTTTGAACGGCGAACGCCTAAAAAAGGCTCGTCGGCTATGATGAACGGTCTGATGTAAAGAGCGGTGCCTTCTTTCCGCGGTATCCAGTCGGCGTCAATCTTCACGAGAGCCTTGATGGCTTCCACATAAAGCTCTTCGTCGACCTGAGGGATGCAGAGCCTGTCGTTTGTCCTGTTTGTTCTCTTGGCGTTCATGTCCGGTCTGAAAAGCTGTACCTTACCTTCGGCTGTCTTGTAGGCTTTGAGCCCTTCAAACATTTCCTGGGCGTAATGGAAGACGACTGCGGCAGGGTCGAGACACAGAGGTCCGTAAGGGACTATTCTGCCGTCAAGCCAGCCTTTGCCCTCCTCATAATCCATAATGAACATGTGGTCTGTGAATTCGGTGCCGAATCTCAGAGTGTCGGGATTCGGCTTTTTCTTTGGGTTGGGATTTTTTTCGATTGGGAAATTGTATTTCATTGGCCCTCTCCTTTATATAAGATTTGCTATTTTTGTTCAAGCATGATAAAGCTGTATCACAATGTTATTTTACATCAAAATAACCTTTAAGTCCAATGGAATAACAATAATATAATACCAATTTTGTGATATGTCAACAATAAATATAATAATTTTTTATTAAAAAGTACAAAAGAAACAAAAAGATATATATTTCTTTAAACTCACATAAATAATGTATATAATATGAAATCATGATTAAGGAAAAAAGAAAGAGAAGCTTTGTCGCGAGACTTTTTATATTACTGATTAAAATAGTCGTCATAGCGGCGGTTTTTATAATAGGCATAAGCATATTCGTGGTAAAGGATACGGAAGACGCGATAGTGGCGGAGCTGAAATCGGAGACCGACGAGATAACGGATGAGGAGGCGGCGCGGCTGAAATCCATAGAGCCTGACTGTATAATGGTGCTGGGAGCGTCGGTGAAAAACGACGGAACTCCGAGCCTTATGCTTAAGGACAGGCTCGATCTTGCAATAGAGCTGTACAAAAAGGGTGTGGCGCCCAAGCTGCTGTTTTCGGGCGATAACGGACAGGTAGTGTATAATGAAGTGAATGTCATGAAAAACTATGCGGTGAACGCCGGTGTTCCTGAGGAGGATATCTTCCTCGACCATGCCGGGTTTTCGACTTATGAATCCTCATACAGGGCGGGATATATATTCAAAGTCGAAAGCATGGTTGTAGTGACGCAGAGATATCACCTCTACAGAGCGATTTACGGATGCAGGAGCATGGGTATTGACGTGATGGGA
Source organism: uncultured Oscillospiraceae bacterium (assembly GCA_964473095.1). Taxonomy (GTDB): domain Bacteria; phylum Bacillota; class Clostridia; order Peptostreptococcales; family Anaerovoracaceae; genus Lentihominibacter. The sequence continues at coordinate 4,933 of CAYYMY010000010.1, forward strand.
GCCGCCTCGGATCAGAGGACCTATACGGGACAGGAGAAGAGGGAAGTGCGTGAAGTACTGGCAAGAGCCAAGGATTTCGTCAAGTGGATATTCAAGCCGCAGCCCACATTTCTCGGAGAAGAGATACCGGTAAGCGGCAGCGGGACGGTGACCCACTGACGATAGGATGATGTTGTTGCAGAGAGGTGTGAGATGAGGCAGGACGCAAATACATGGACAGGCGACAGCGAAAAGATTCAGGCGAAAGTCGCGCTGGTGAAATGCGGCTCATACGATGAGGAAGAAGTCTATGAAGCGGTGAAAAAGGCTTTCGCGCTGCTGGGAGGAACGGATAAGACGGTGCAGCTCGATAAGGACGCGGGGATCGTGCTGAAGCCCAATCTGCTGGCGAGGACCTCGCCGGATAAAGCATGCACCACCCATCCCGCTGTTTTCAAAGCCGTAGGAAGACTGCTTTTGGAGGCAGGGTATGAAAACATGAGCTACGGAGATTCTCCGGGAAATCCTATGATGAGAGTTGAAAAAGTGGCTGAATCCTGCGGGATAAAACAGGCAGCGGATGAACTGGGAATACCGATAGGCGACTTTGAGCACGGGCAGACAGTGGACTTTAAACAGGGTCGTGTCGCTGACAGCTTTACTTTGTGCCGCGCGATAACGGAGACGGACGGCGTCATAAACATATGCAAGATGAAAACTCATCAGCTTGAAAGGATAACGGGAGCTGTCAAGAACACCTTCGGCTGCGTATACGGAGTGAACAAAGGCGCCTCTCATGCGAAATTTGCCACAGCCGAAGTCTTTGCAAAGATGATAGCGGATCTGAACAGGCTCGTCGTGCCTGAAGTGCATATAATGGACGGGGTGCTCGCGATGGAAGGGAACGGTCCTCAGTCGGGGGAGCCAAAGGAAATGAACGTGATATTGGTGTCGAAGGACCCGGTGGCTCTCGACGCTGTATTCTGCTGTCTCGTGGATCTTGAGCCCGAGCTTGTGCCGACCAACGCAAGCGGCGCGGAGCAGGGTGTGGGCACTTATGAAGACATCGAAATACTGACTGAAGACGGGCCGGTAACGCGCCGTGAAGCGTTTGAAAAATACGGTGACGGCAGCTTCGACGTACAGAGGAGCGCCGAATACAGAGGAAGACTCAGGCCTATCAGGTTTCTCGCGCCGTTCCTTGAGAAAAAACCGGTGGTGAAGAAGGACAGGTGCATAGGGTGCGGAATATGCGCGCAGGTATGTCCTGTTGAAGGAAAAGCGGTTTATGTCGGAGAGGACAGCAAAGCGCATTATGATTATTCAAAATGCATAAAATGCTACTGCTGTCAGGAGATGTGCCCTGAAAGAGCTATAGATGTCAGAAAGTCGCTTCTGGCAAGGATTGCTGACAGGAGCTGGAAAATATAGAATATAGAAGGTATCATACATGCTCTGAAAAACACATAATGATGAAGCTGTAAAAGCCGTTGCCGAGATGGCTGAAGCCGCCAGAACCGCTATTTGTGGTAAGTTTCATTCCTGATGATTTTAAAGCTCCTGTATATCTGCTCCAGGAGGATCACACGTATCATCTGGTGGGGGAATGTCATCGGTGAAAAAGAAAGCCTGAAGTCGGCTCTCCTGCTCACTTCTTCGGAAAGGCCGAGAGAGCCGCCGATTACAAAGACGAGAGAGCTGCTCCCTTCAAGAGCCAGCTTTTCGATTTTTTGTGAAAGCGCGTCGGAGGAAAGAGGGGTGCCTTTTATTTCGAGAGTTATCACGTAATCGGAAGGCTTTATCCTTGAAAGAATGTTCTTTCCTTCAGCTTTCTTTACCGCCCCTTCATCGGCAGGAGAAGGATTCGCGGGCAGAGGGCTTTCCTTAAGCTCGGATATGCTGAGCCGGCAGTAGCTTCTCAGCCTCTTGGAATATTCGCTTTCGGCGTCGCGCCAGTACTTTTCTTTGAGTTTTCCTACGGCAAGTATCGTTATGTTCATGGACTGTGCAAGGCTCCTTTTAAATTAGTATATATGCGTTGATTCAGGCTATACTTCGTATATACAGCTACAGGAGTCTCTCAGAATTACGTCGAGAGACAGCTCGCCGCCTATGAATATGTTCCTTTCCATAAGAGTGTTTTTAACTGTGAGCAGTGCCACGGAAGGGTCGTTGTTCTCGCGGCTGAGATGTCCCAGAAGGATGCGGCGTTTTTTCTTTTTTACCTCCGTGAGGTGACAGAGACATTCGCCGGCAGATATGTTGGAAAGATGTCCCTTTTCGCCCATTATGCGCTGCTTGAGCTGATACGGATATCTGCCCATGAGGAGAATCTCCCTTTCGTGGTTAGCCTCGAGCAGGAGAAGATCCGCATCGGTTATTTCCGAAAAAATGGCTTCTGTTATGTATCCCACATCTGTCACAATGCTTATTTGCCTGCCTTCGCTGTAGATGGAAAATCCCACAGGCTCCGCGGCGTCATGAGGTATGGGAAACGATCTTACTGTAAAGTCTTTTATGGTGAAATCCTCGCCCGTGCGGAAGTATCTTTTTTTTGTATCGTTGACAGACTTTTCTATGCTGTCCCATGTAGGCTTGTTGGCGTAGGCGTACGCGTTGGGAAGCTTTTTCGTGACAACGGGAAGGCTCCGGATGTGGTCCGTATGTTCGTGAGTTATGAGTATGCCCAGAACGTCTTCATATGATGTTCCCGTCTCTTCCAGCCCTGTGAATATTTTTTTGCCTGATATGCCGGCGTCGATAAGCAGTGCTCCGCTGTCGTTCTTGACGAGATAACAGTTGCCGCTGCTTCCGCTGGCAAAAGAGCAGAATTTAAGTGACATAAGCTCTCCTTTGTGATGATTATCTCTGGACAGTCGTGCTGTCCGTCCCGCCGTAGGATGTGTGCTGCCGGCGGACAATATAATTATTATACTACATATTGTGCTTTTTGACCAATAAAAGTGAAAATTGCGAAGCGTCTGAACAAACACGAACTATAGCCCCGAAAGGCGGAGATAAACGTTCGTAAATCGTTCAGATTTCAAAGAAATTGGCTTCAAAATATTGATATGCTTCATTAAAAGTGCTAACATTAAAATGACTGAATAGTGTGTTTTGCGCCATATATTTTGAGATGGGAAAATGATAAGAAAGGATAAGTCCATGGTAAGAAGGATCTATGTTGAAAAGAAAAGGGGCTTTGATGTAGAAGCGGAGGAGCTTTTTGGCAGCATAAAGGATGACCTGCACCTTAAAGGCCTTAAAAAACTCAGGATATTAAATCGATACGATATTGACGGAATAGATGATGCCACATATGAAGCGGCGAAATTTACCGTGTTTGCAGAACCGGCAGTAGACATGCTCTATGAAGAGACGATGCCTGATGATACGCGTTCTGCAATTTTTTTTGCTGTGGAGTACCTGCCGGGACAGTACGACCAGAGAGCTGACTCGGCGGCGCAGTGCATAAAGCTCATGAGCGGAGGAAAAGAACAAAATGCTTCCGGTGACTGGCAGGAAGCGAGAGACGACATAGTCGTTAAATTTGCACGCGTCATAGTACTGGAGGGAAGGCTCTCTTCCAGGGAAAAAGAGGCGGTGAAGGACTACTGTGTCAATCCTGTGGATTCAAGGATAGCTGCCGCCGGTAAGCCGCAGACCCTTGAGATGGAGCAGACAGAACCGGAGGATGTGGCGTATGTGGAAGGCTTTACGGCAATGACGGATGAACAGCTGGAAGCATACAGGAAAGATATGGGTTTTGCAATGAGCGCCGAGGATATAAAATTCGTGCAGGAATATTACCGTGACACTGAAAACCGTCAGCCGACCGTGACGGAAATAAAGGTAATAGATACCTACTGGTCCGACCACTGCAGGCACACCACCTTCAATACAGCGCTTTACGACATAGAGTTTGAGGACAGTCCTTACGGCAGCATAGTGAAAGAAGCCTTTGAAAGATACCTCGAAATGAGAAAGGATATCTATGAAGACAGACAGAAGGATCTGTGTCTGATGGACATGGCGTGCATAGGAGCCAAATATCTGAAAAAGCACGGCAAAGCAGATGATATAGACGAATCCGAAGAGATAAACGCGTGCAGTATAAAAGTCAGAGCAAAGATAGACGGAAGGGATGAGGACTGGCTCGTTATGTTCAAAAACGAGACCCACAATCATCCGACGGAGATAGAGCCGTTCGGCGGAGCGGCAACATGCCTGGGAGGAGCCATAAGAGACCCGCTGTCCGGCAGGGTATACGTTTATCAGGCAATGAGAGTCACAGGTGCGGCAGACCCGAGAAAACCTCTCGAGGAAACACTTGCCGGCAAGCTGCCTCAGAGAAAGATAACGCGGGAAGCGGCAGCCGGGTACAGCTCATACGGCAACCAGATAGGTCTTGCGACAGGGCTCGTGGATGAGATATATCATGAAGACTATGTGGCAAAGAGGATGGAGATAGGAGCCGTAGTAGGAGCTGCTCCGGCGGACCACGTGGACAGAAGAAGACCTGAAAAGGGCGATGTCATAATTCTCGTGGGAGGCAGAACAGGAAGAGACGGATGCGGAGGAGCTACAGGCTCGTCAAAGGAGCATACGGAAGAGTCGATACTCGAGTGCGGCGCTGAAGTACAGAAGGGCAATCCTCCTGTAGAGAGGAACATACAGAGGATGTTCAGAAGAAAGGAAGTTGCGACGCTCATAAAGAGATGCAACGATTTCGGAGCCGGAGGAGTTTCGGTAGCGATAGGCGAACTCGCCGATGGGCTTGAGATAAATCTCGACCTCGTGCCGAAAAAATATGAAGGACTTGACGGTACAGAGCTGGCGATATCCGAGTCCCAGGAGAGGATGGCGGTAGTGGTCGCGGCTGACAAAGAGCGTGAATTCATAAAATACGCCGGAGAAGAAAACCTGGAGGCGACTAAAATCGCCGAGGTTACAGATACCAGCAGAGTGAGAATGTACTGGAGAGGAAAGTGCATACTTGATATTTCGAGAGACTTTCTCAATACCAACGGAGCGCGGCAGTTCGCAAAAGCCTATGCTGCCGGAAGCGATTTCATGAGAAACGCGAAAGCCGTTTCGGATATATTCAGCGAAAGCAGGACGAAGGAAGAGCTCGTAAGAGACCTCAACTGTTGCAGCAAAAAAGGATTGATAGAACGTTTTGACAGTACAATAGGAGCCGCCACCGTGCTGATGCCTCTCGGCGGAAAATATCAGCTCTCGCCGGCAGCGGGAATGGCTGCGAAGCTTCCGGTGGAAAAAGGAGAGACAGATACGGCTACTCTCATGAGTTACGGCTTCGATGCGGAGCTTGCATCGAAAAGTCCGTTCCACGGCGCCATGTATGCGGTCATAGATTCCGTTGCAAAAATTGCAGCCATGGGAGGAGACTACAGAAAGATAAGGCTCACATTCCAGGAATACTTTGAAAAGCTGGGAGACGATCCTTCAAGATGGGGCAAACCTATGGCGGCTCTGCTGGGAGCGCTCAGAGTGCAGGAGGAGCTGGAAATCCCGTCTATAGGCGGCAAGGACAGTATGTCCGGAACGTTCATGGACATAGATGTGCCTCCTGCCCTCGTTTCCTTTGCCATAACGACCATAGATGCCGGGGAAGTCGTTTCTTCGGAATTCAAGAAAGCGGGAAGCACCGTAGCGGTGGTGACAGCGCCTTTAGATAAAAACGGAATTATAGATTTCGATGTATACAGGAGAAATCTCCTCAAAATCAGACAGCTTGCGGAGAGCGGCAAGCTGAACGCGGCATATACCATAGGCAGAGGGGGACTTTACATAACTCTCCTCAAGATGGCTGCTGGCAATAAGGTCGGCGTATCCGTGAAGGTGGACGGAGACATACTTTTGCCGATGTTCGGCTCCGTCGTACTTGAAATCCCTGAAGGGGAGGATGCAGAACGTCTGCTTGAAGGATCTGCGCACGTAATGATAGGCAGCACAACGGAGAAAAGAGTATTGTCAATAAGCGATTCAAATGGAAGCGCTGAGACGGAGGACCTTGATGAGCTCATTGCAAAATGGCAGAAGCCTCTTGAAGAAATCTTCCCTGTAAGGACTAAGGAGTTCGCGGATAAGACGGACGATACGGAGGTGGAGCGCCCTGTATGGACGGAAAGGAATTCCGCGGGACCTGCGGTAAAGCTTGCAAAACCTAAAGCAGTAATACCGGCATTCCCGGGAACCAACTGCGAAGTGGATTCGGCGAGAGCTTTCAGAAAGGCAGGGGCCGAAGCTGATATACATATAGTGCGCAATCTTACGCCGCGGCAGCTTCAGGAGTCTATAGACGAGCTGGAAAAGAAGATAAGGGAAAGTCAGATCATCATGATACCGGGAGGCTTTTCAGGCGGTGATGAGCCTGACGGGTCAGCGAAGTTCATAACGGCGGTATTCAGAAATCCTAAGATAAGAGAAGCCGTTACCGACCTTCTCGAAAACAGAGACGGGCTCATGCTGGGAATATGCAACGGCTTCCAGGCTCTCATAAAGCTGGGGCTCGTACCTTTCGGAAAGATAACGGACAGCACTGAGGACAGCCCTACGCTGACGTACAATAAGATCGGCAGACATGCCTCATGCCTTGTAAGGACGGGTGTAGCCTCTGTAAAATCGCCGTGGCTGGCAGGCGTGGATGTGGGAGATGTGTTTACGATACCTGTATCCCACGGAGAAGGAAGATTCATAGCGGATGACCGGCTCGTTGCAGCGCTGGCGGAGAACGGGCAGATAGCAACACAGTATGTGGACTTCGACGGAAAACCCTCCATGGATATAGCCTTCAACCCTAACGGCTCGGTAATGGCGGTGGAGGGTATAACATCGCCTGACGGAAGAATTTTCGGAAAGATGGGACATTCGGAGAGAGTCGGCAGAAATCTCTACAAGAACGTCGCAGGGGAAAAGGAGCAGAAGATATTCGAATCAGGTGTAAATTATTTCAGATAATATATAAACATAAGGAGATAGCAATATGAAAGCAGCGATAATAATGGGAAGCAAATCGGACTATCCGGTGGTGGAGAAAGCTGAAAGGATGCTGGACAGCTTCGGCGTCGAATATGAGACGAGAATAATATCGGCTCACAGGACGCCCAGACAGGCGGAAGAGTTTGCGAGGACGGCGGAAGAAAACGGATTCGGCGTGATAATCGCCGCGGCGGGAAAGGCCGCGCACTTGGCGGGAGTGCTGGCAGCGACCACTCCTCTTCCGGTGATAGGGATACCTATGAAGTCCAGCACCATGGACGGGCTTGATTCGCTTCTCTCCGTAGTACAGATGCCTAAAGGCGTTCCCGTAGCCACGGTAGCCATAGACGGTGCGGAAAACGCAGCTATTCTGGCAGTGCAGATTCTGTCCGCGGCGGACGAAAAGCTCAGACAGGCAATAAAAGATTTCAAGAAAAAACAGGAAGAGGACATAATAGCTTTGGACAGAGCGTTCAATGAAGAAAGGAAAAACAGGAGGTAAAAAATGCAGAAGTTGGAACAGCTTTACGAGGGCAAAGCAAAGAAGGTATTCAAAACGGACGACCCCAAGTATCTTATAGTGGATTACAAGGATGACGCGACAGCGTTCAATGGAGAAAAGAAAGGCCAGATAGCTGGAAAGGGAGTTGTGAACAACACCATGAGCAACATCATCTTCCAGCTTCTTGAGGAGAAGGGAGTCCCTACCCATTTCGTTGAGCAGATAAGCGACAGAGAGACAGTGGTAAAAGCGGTAAAGATACTTCCTCTCGAAGTGATCATGAGAAATGTTTCCGCAGGCTCCTTCGCCAAGAGATACGGAGTTGAAGAGGGTATACAGTTTGACAGACCGACCTTCGAGCTCTCATATAAGAACGATGCTCTAGGAGATCCGCTCATGTGCGAATCCCACGCTCTGGCGCTCAAGCTTGTGACGGAAGAACAGCTCGAGACCATCAGAAAATACGCGGCTGAAGTAAACGACACGCTTAAAGAATTCTTCCTAGACAAGGGGCTGAAGCTGATAGATTTCAAAATTGAATTCGGACTTTTCGACGGTGAAGTCATCCTTGCCGATGAAATATCACCTGACACCTGCAGACTGTGGGACGTAGAGACCAACGAGAAGATGGACAAGGACAGGTTCAGAAGAGATCTGGGCAAAATAGAAGAAACGTATGCGGAAGTACTCAGGAGAGTTAAAAAAGATTAGGAAAGATCAGGGTGTTCAAATGACAAATTCAGATGACAGAAAACTGACCTACAAAGATGCCGGAGTTGATACCAAAGAAGGTGAAAGGGCGGTATCGCTGATGAAGGAGCATGTTAAATCCACCTTCAGCGAAAACGTGCTCACAGGGCTCGGAAGCTTCGGAAGCCTGTTTTCGCTGGATGTATCGGAGATGAAGCATCCGGTGCTCGTGTCGGGAACAGACGGCGTCGGAACCAAGCTGAAAGTAGCCTTCATGACGGATACCCACGATACGGTAGGTATCGACTGCGTGGCAATGTGCGCCAACGATGTGCTGTGTCAGGGAGCGAAACCTCTGTTTTTCCTCGACTATATAGCTACCGGCAAGGTAAAAGCCGAGAAGATAGCCGATATCGTAAAAGGAATAGCGGATGGATGCAGACAGGCAGGATGTGCTCTCGTCGGAGGGGAAACTGCGGAAATGCCTGACTTTTATGGTGACGGAGAATATGATATAGCAGGATTCTGCGTCGGCGCGGTGGACAGGGACAGGATAATAACCGGTGAAAGTATAAAGGCGGGCAACAAGATAGTCGGCATAGCTTCAAGCGGCATACACAGCAACGGATATTCGCTCGTCAGAAAGGTGTTCTTCGATAGGATGGGCATGGATGCGGGCGATTACGTCGATGAACTGGGAGAAACTCTGGGAGAAGCTCTGCTTAAGCCTACGAAAATATATGCAGACGCGTGCAGCGTTGTGCTCCCCGTATTCGACGTGAAAGGGATAGTGCATATAACCGGCGGCGGATTTTATGAGAACATACCTCGTATACTGCCCGGCGGCATAGCCGTGAAAATAGATGTGGATTCTTGGGAAATGCCTGCCATATTCAACTATATACAGAAGTGCGGAGATATCGAGAGAAGAGAGATGTTCTCCACATACAATATGGGAATAGGCATGATGATGGCAGTGGAAGAAAAGGATGCCGAAAAAGTGGCGGAAGCTGTCAGAAATTCGGGATATGATGCCTGGATAATCGGTGAAACGGCTGTGGCGGAAAAAGATGAAGAAGGCAGAGAGATAAAAGTCGTCGTAGAGGAAAAGGGCAGGACGGTTTAAGGATGGAAAAAATGAAAAAAAAAGTAAAGGTAGCGGTGCTCGTGTCAGGAGGCGGAACGAATCTGCAGGCACTGATAGATAAAGAAAAAGACGGCTCCATCCCCGAAGGGGAAATAATCATGGTGATATCCTCAAAGGAAGGAGCCTTCGCGCTTGAAAGAGCCGAAAAAGCGGGAATCAAAACGGCGGTGGCGTTTTCGCAGCGGGAAGTCATGAAGGAGCTCGATTCCTGCGGTGCGGAAATCGTGGTTCTCGCGGGATATATGAAGCTTCTGTCGCCGGAAATAATCGAAAAATACAGGAACAGGATAATAAACATACATCCATCCCTGATACCGAAGTACTGCGGTAAAGGATTCTACGGAATAAGGGTGCACAGAGCCGTTATCGCCGGAGGCGAAAAGGAAAGCGGAGCTACGGTGCATTACGTCGATGAAGGCGTAGATACGGGAGAGATCATTCTTCAGGAAAAGGTTCCCGTAAAGCCTTCGGACACACCGGAGGAGCTTGCTGCCAGAGTGCTTGAAACAGAGCATGGAATACTGGCGCGGGGTCTGAATATAGCGATAGATAAGTATAAAAATGAAGGAGGAAAATAAAATATGGGCGGAGTAATAGGTTTTGCTTCCAGTCAGGACTGCGTGATGGATCTGTTTTTCGGTACGGACTATCACTCACACCTCGGCACTAAAAAAGGCGGTATGTGCGTGCTTCAGGAAGACGGATTCAACCGTTCTATACACAACATAGAAAATTCGCCGTTCAGGAGCAAGTTTGAAGCGGATATAGAAGATATGAAGGGCAATATGGGCATAGGAGCCATAAGCGATTCCGACCCTCAGCCGCTTACGGTGTTCAGCAGACAGGGAGATTACGCCATAACCACTGTAGGACGCATAAACAACAAGGATGAAATAGTAAAGGAGCTTCTGAAAGACAGACCGTCCCACTTCATGTCCATGAGCGGAGGGGGAATAAACAACACAGAGCTGGTAGCCGCTCTCGTATCAACGGGACGTGATATAGTTGACGGCATAAGGATAGCGCAGGCGAAGATAGAAGGCTCCGTAACCATGCTTATACTCACCAAGGAGGGGCTGTATGCGGCGAGAGACAAGTACGGCAGAACGCCGCTTATAATAGGCCATAAGGACGGCGCATACTGCGCGGCTTCCGAATCCTTCGCGTTTATCAATATAGGATATAAGTACAAAAGAGAGCTGGGACCTGCGGAAATCGCGTTCCTGACTCCGGATGAGGAAAAGACCGTAGGAGAGCCGCAGGAAGGCATGAGGATATGCGCTTTCCTGTGGACATATTTCGGATATACCACGTCCATATATGAAGGCAGGAACGTTGAACTCATGAGAAACCGCAACGGAGAGCTGCTTGCGGAGAGCGACGAGAAAATGGATGTCGATTACGTGGCGGGAGTGCCGGACAGCGGCACGGCGCATGCTCTGGGATATGCCAACAGGTCGGGGATACCGTATGCGAGACCTCTGATAAAATATACGCCGACATGGCCGAGAAGCTTCATGCCTCAGAATCAGAAAGCGAGAAATCTCATAGCAAAGATGAAGCTGGTGCCTGTATTCCAGATAATAAAGGACAAGAAGTTCGTGCTCGTAGATGATTCCATAGTAAGAGGCACACAGCTTTCGGAGACTGTTTCATACCTCATAGAAAACGGCGCCGAGGAAATACATGTAAGATCTGCATGCCCGCCTATAATGTACGGCTGCAAATTCCTGAATTTCTCGAGAAGCGTAAGCGACCTTGAGCTGATAACGAGACGTGTCATAAAGAAGCTTGAAAATATAGAAGGAGATGAAATCTCTCAGGAAATACTTGCGGAATACGCGGACGGCAAAACGGAAAAACACAATACGATGGTTGAAGAAATAAGGAAGATACTCAAGTTTGACAGCCTTAAATTCCAGGACCTTGAGGAGACTGTGAAAGCTATTGGCGTTGATAAATGCAAGCTCTGCACTTACTGCTGGGACGGAAAGGAATAGATTATGGAGAAGAAAGACATATCGAAAACGCTTAAGGGAAACGCATATCCCGGCAGGGGTATAATCATAGGACGTTCCGAGGACGGTAAAAGCGCGGTATACGCGTATTTCATCATGGGAAGGAGCGTCAACAGCCGAAACAGAGTATTCAAAGAAGAGGGAGAAGGCATAAGGACAGAAGCTTTTGACGAATCGAAGCTGAGCGATCCGAGCCTTATAATATACGCCCCTGTGAGAGTGCTCGGCAGCAGGACCGTCATAACCAACGGAGATCAGACCGATACGGTATACGAGGCTCTCGCTTCGGGAGGAACGTTTGAAGACGCGCTGAGGACGAGAGAATTCGAGCCGGACGCGCCCAACTATACTCCGAGGATATCGGCGCTCACAGATACGGCGGGAGGAGAATACAGCTTCAGCATGTCCATACTCAAAAGCGATAACGGCAGCCCTGACCGCTGCGTCAGGAATACCTTCGAATATCCGGGATGTGCCGTGGGGGAAGGAAGATTCATACATACATATATGACGGACGGAAATCCTCTGCCAAGCTTTGAAGGGGAGCCGGAAAGAGTGAACATACCGGGAGATATAGATGAGTTTACCGAAACTGTATGGGACAGCCTCAATGAAGACAACAAGGTTTCTCTCTTTGTCAGGTATACGGATATAGCTTCGGGTAAATATGATACGCGTATAGTGAATAAGAATAAGTAAAGACATTAAGGCATTTAAGGAGAATGGAAATGAAAGAATTGGAACTGAAATACGGATGCAATCCGAACCAGAAACCGTCGCGCATATATATGGAGAATGGAGAGCTCCCTATAAAGGTGCTTAACGGCAAACCGGGATATATAAACTTTATGGATGCGTTCAACGGATGGCAGCTGGTAAAGGAGCTTAAGGAGGCAACCGGACTTCCGGCAGCGACCTCATTCAAGCATGTTTCACCTGCGGGAGCCGCTGTGGGACTTCCTCTGAGCGAAGTGGAGAGAAAGATTTACTGGGTGGACGATCTCAGAGAGCTTTCACCTCTCGCATGCGCTTATGCAAGAGCAAGGGGCGCGGACAGGATGTCTTCCTTCGGTGACTTCATATCCCTGTCGGATGTATGCGACGTAGATACGGCAAATATGATAAAAAGAGAGGTCTCCGACGGTATCATAGCCCCGGGATATGAGCCGGAAGCGCTTGAGATACTTAAGAGCAAGAAAAAGGGGAATTACAATGTCATCAAAATAGATGCCGGCTATAATCCGGATCCTGTGGAGAGGAGACAGATATTCGGCGTGACCTTTGAGCAGGGAAGGAACGAAATGCCGATAGACGATGCGTTTCTCGGAAAGATAGTGACCGAAAACAAGGACGTCACAGAGGATGCAAAACGAGATCTCAAGATAGCGCTTATAACCCTGAAATACACACAGTCAAACTCGGTGTGCTATGTGAAGGGCGGACAGGCTATAGGGATAGGAGCGGGCCAGCAGTCGAGAATTCACTGTACGAGACTGGCGGGACAGAAAGCCGACAACTGGCTCTTAAGACAGTGTCCTAAAGTTCTCGAGCTCCCTTTCAAAGAGAATACGAGAAGACCTGACAGAGACAACGCCATAGATGTATACATGAGCGAAGACTATATGGATGTGCTGGCGGACGGACAGTGGCAGAATTTCTTCACTGAAAGACCTGAGCCGCTCACGAGAGAGGAAAAGAGAGCATGGCTCGACAAGATGGAGGGCGTATCCCTCGGCTCGGATGCCTTCTTCCCGTTCAGCGACAACGTGCAGAGAGCATACCGCAGCGGTGTCAAATACATAGCCCAGCCGGGAGGCTCAATAAGAGACGATGTGGTCATAGATGCGTGCAATGAATACGGCATGGTAATGTATTTCTCGGGCATGAGACTGTTCCATCACTGATGACGGACAGCGAAAAGGAGAAGGATCATGAAAGTACTGGTAGTTGGCGGAGGCGGAAGAGAACACGCGATATGCTGGAAGCTGGCGCAGAGTGAAAAAGTCGACAGGCTCTTCTGTGCACCGGGCAATGCGGGAATAGCACAGGTCGCTGAATGCGTCGATATAGGCGCTGAGGATATCGAAGGCATATGCGGATTTGCTTCCGGAGAAAAAATAGACATGGCTGTCATAGGTCCCGAAGTACCCCTTGCCATGGGTATCGTGGACAAGCTCGAAGAGGCGGGCATAACGGCTTTCGGACCGAACAGAAAGTGTTCGCGGCTTGAAGCGAGCAAGTCCTTTACCAAGGAATTTCTCAGAAAGCACGGCATACCTACGGCAGGATACAGAGAATTCACCGACAAAGACGAGCTGATGGATTCCCTCGGCATATACGGATATCCGATGGTTCTCAAAGCGGACGGACTTGCCGCGGGAAAGGGCGTGGTGATAGCTGAAAACGAAGAGACTGCAGCGGAAGCCGTCGAAGAGATGATGGGAAAGAAAGTCTTCGGCAGCGCTGCCGATAAGGTTGTGGTTGAAGAATTCCTTACGGGAGTTGAAGCTTCCATGCTGTGCTTTGTGGACGAGAACACCATAGTACCCATGGAATCCGCTCAGGATTACAAGAGAATATACGACGGGGACAGAGGACCTAATACCGGAGGCATGGGCACCTATTCCCCAAGTCTTCTTTACACGGAAGAAATGAAAGAGAGAATAGCAAAAGAGATACTCGAGCCCACTCTTAAAGGCTTTAGGGAAGACGGACTGGATTTCAAAGGAGTGCTGTTCATAGGACTGATGCTTGGAGAAGACGGACCGAAGGTGATAGAATTCAACAACAGATTCGGCGATCCTGAAGCCCAGTCGGTGCTGGCAAGACTGGACAGCGACCTTTACGATATATTTGAAGCAGTGGCGGAAAACCGTCTTGCGGACGTGGATATAAAGTGGAAGGATGAAAAGGCTGTGTGCGTGGTCATGGCATCGGAAGGATATCCGGGAAGCTATGAGAAAGGAAAGGTCATAAAAGGCCTGGCAGATGTAGATGAAGATGCAGTGATATTTCATGCAGGCACAAAATTTGCGGACATGCCTGAGAGCAGCAAATGCGCCGAATGCAGTGATGAATGCGATATAAAGCAGAGCGTTGTAGTTACTGCCGGAGGAAGAGTGCTCGGTGTTACGGCTCTTGGAAAAACCCATGAAGAGGCGAGAAAAAAAGCTTACGACAACGTGGCGAAGATAAGCTTTGATGGGGCGCAGTACAGAGAGGATATCGGGATCGTGCGCGGATAAAATATAAGCGCACGGGTCATTATATAAATCTTTTCAGCAGCAGGTACATTTATGGTATAATCAAAAGAAATGTTTTGTTGCATGGTGTATCATCCTACGGATAACAGATGTGAGGAGGCGATTATATGAGTACGGATAAAAAGATAATAACTATAAGCAGAGAGTTCGGAAGCGGAGGAAGGCTGATAGGAAAAAGACTCGCGGAAAAGCTCGACATACCTTTTTACGACAAGCAGCTTCTTGACAGGATAGCGGAAGAATCCGGATTCAGCAAAGATATGATAGAGGATGCCGAAATGAAAGCGAAGAACAGTTTCCTCTACAGCCTTGCATCAGCTATGGGAACGAGAGAAAACGGGCCTGAGAGCCTTTCTCTGAACGAAAGATTTTTCCTGGCGCAGTTTGATACGATACGAGGCATCGCACAGGAAGGCTCCTGCGTCATAGTCGGAAGATGTTCAGACTACATACTGCGCGGACTTCCACAAGCCACACATGTTTTCATATATGCCGAGGAAAAGGATAAAATAAAGAGGGCTGTTGAAGAATACGGCGTTCCGGAAGACGAAGTGAAAAAACTCATGAAGGATACTGATAAGGCGAGAGCAAATTACTATGCGTATCACACCGGAAGAAAGTGGGGAGAGCATGTCAATTACAGCTTCTCCATAGACAGCGGATATATAGAGATAGAAGATTTGGTGGATCTCATCATAAAATACACGGAAGTGAGACGTTTCAGTCAGGAGTAGCAGTAAACGCATATTTGAAAGGAATGATTTGTGAAATGACAGCAGGAAAAGGCAAGTATTACATTACAACACCGATTTACTATCCGAGCTCGAATCTTCATATCGGGCATACTTACTGTACAGTGATGACGGACGCGATGGCGAGGTTCAAAAGACTGTCCGGATATGATGTCAGATTTCTTACGGGAACGGATGAACACGGACAGAAGATACAGACCATAGCTGAGGAAAAAGGTGTAAGTCCCCAGGAATATGTGGACGGCATCGTAGCGGGGATAAAGGATCTGTGGAAGAGCATGGAGATATCATACGATGATTTCATCAGGACTACAGAGCCGAGACATATAAAGAGAGTACAGCAGATATTCATTAAGATATACGAAAACGGCGACATATACAAGGGCGAATACGAGGGCATGTACTGCACTCCGTGCGAAGCATTCTGGACGGAGAGCCAGCTCGTGGACGGCAAATGTCCGGACTGCGGCAGACCTGTGCAGAAAGCCAAGGAAGAAGCGTATTTCTTCAGACTTTCCAAATATCAGGATAGACTTCTCGATCTGTTTGAAAATGATCCTGATTTTCTTCAGCCGGAAACGAGAAGGAACGAGATGATATCCTTCGTGAAGCAGGGGCTTGAGGATCTCTGCATATCCAGATCCACCTTTGACTGGGGGATACCGGTGCCTATCGACGATAAGCATGTGATCTACGTATGGCTTGATGCTCTTACGAATTACATCACGGCTCTCGGATATCCGGATGAGCCTGAGCTTTACGAAAAGTACTGGCCTGTAGATGTACATCTGGTTGGAAAGGAAATAGTGAGATTTCATACGATCATCTGGCCTGCTATGCTCATGTCCATGGGACTGCCTCTGCCTAAGCAAGTGCTGGGGCACGGGTGGCTGCTGCTCGAGGGCGGAAAGATGTCAAAATCCAAGGGCAATGTGGTGGACCCTGTTAAGCTCATAGACAGATACGGCATAGATGCGCTCAAATACTTCCTGCTCAGAGAGTACACGTTCGGACAGGACGGAGTATTCACCAATGAAGTTATGCTGAAGAGGATGAATTACGACCTTGCCAACGATCTGGGAAACCTCATATCGAGAACGGTTTCCATGATAGAGAAATACAACGGCGGCATAGTGCCGGAAGCGACGGGAGCAGTTGAGGCTGTTGACGGAGAGCTTGAAAAGACTGCCGTCGGGACAGCTCCGAAAGTTGAAAAGGATATGGACAGATTCGCCTTCAACATAGCGCTTGAGGATATATGGGTGCTTGTAAGGAGGGCAAATAAATATATAGATGAAACGATGCCGTGGGTGCTCGGCAAGGATGAAGACGACAAGGACAGACTTGACAATGTGCTCAGGAACCTTTCCGAAGCTATCAGGGTCATATCGATACTGATACATCCGTTCATGCATACTACGGCGGAAACCATCAGAGAGCAGATGGGGCTCGACCCTGATGATGTGAAATGGAACGATGCCTTCGTATTTGACATGATGGGCGGACAGCAGGTGAAGAAAGGCTCGCCTATATTCCCTCGTCTCGACATAGAAAAAGAGCTGGAGGAGCTGGAAGCCATGAAAAACGGAGGAGAGGACAACATACCGCTCGAGCTGAAGCCTGAAATCGAATTCGATGATTTTGACAAGATAGACTTCAGGGTAGGCACGATAATTTCGGCGGAAAAGCATCCCAAGGCGGACAAGCTGCTGGTGTTCCAGGTCAAGCTGGGGACGGAAAAACGCCAGATCATATCAGGCGTGGCGGAACATTTCAAGCCTGAAGACTGCGTAGGCAGAAAGGTTCTCGTAGTGGCGAACCTGAAGCCGAGAAAGCTCAGAGGTCTTGAGTCCAAGGGCATGATAATGTTTGCCGACAATATTAAAGACGGAAAAGAAACTCTCGAGTTTGTCGGCACTGATGCAGACGACGGAAATGCGGTGATGTAGATGTTCTTTGATTCTCATGCGCATATAAATGAAAGGAGCCTCTCCGATGAGGCGCGGGAGGCGGTAATCGAGGCAATAGAAGGCTCAAAGGTGGATTATGTGACCGATATAGGCTATGATCCGGAAAGCTCGAAGATGGCGGCGGACCATGCGGCAAAGTATTCCTGGTGCTACGCGGCTGTGGGCTGTCATCCGCACGATACGAAGAGCATGGACGAAATACAGCTTGCCATGATAAAGCTTCTGGCTAAGAAGAAGGATGTGGTCGCCGTCGGTGAGATAGGTCTCGATTTTCACTACGACAATTCGCCGAGGGATGTACAGAGAGAATGGTTCAGGAGGCAGATAAGGCTCGCCAATGAGCTTAAAATGCCGATAGTCATACATTCCCGTGAAGCGGATCAGGAGGTCATGGACATTCTCAAGGAGGAAGGCGCTTTTTCTCGCGAGAGAAAAAGCTGGTTTCCCAAGCGCGCGTCCGTCGAAGGCTATACGGACGACGACGCGAGAGTGCTCATTCACTGCTTCTCCGGGAGCGCAGAGCTTGCGCGGCAGTATGTAAAGCTGGGCGCCACCATCTCGGTCGCAGGACCCGTTACATATAAGAACAACAGGAAAACCGTAGCTGCGATCGATGCGGTTCCGATAGAGTATATCCTCGTTGAAACGGATTCGCCTTTTCTCACGCCGGAGCCGTTCAGAGGAAAGCGAAACACCCCTCTGATGGTGGAATACACGGCGGGAAAAGTCGCGGAAATCAAAGGGCTAACTCTCGAGGAAACAGCGGAGATAACGAAAGCCAACGCCCTCAGATTTTACGGTATAAAGATAGCCGGTTGATTTTTCGTTAGAAAATACAGGAGACGTATATATCCGAATGCTGATAGAAAAAGTCAGAGAAACAGTGGAAAAGCATGCTCTAATAGAGGAATACCAGCACATCGTGCTGGGCCTTTCGGGAGGTCCTGATTCGATGTGTCTTTTTGACGTGCTCATGAGACTCGGCGAAAAAATGGAGCTAAAGATACATCCCGTACATGTGAACCACGGACTTCGCGCCGGCGAGGCGGACAGAGACCAGGAATATGTGGAAAACGTCTGTAGACAGAGAGGCGTTGAATGCAGGAGCTTTTCGGTTGACTGCCGCGACATGGCTGAAGAGCTGAGGCTGACTGAGGAAGAAGCGGGCAGAAAGGCAAGATACGACGCGTTTTTTGAGACAGCCAAAGACATTTCCGACAGCTTGCGTAAGGAGACGGGATGTTCGGAAAAGGAAGCCTCGTCAAGGGTAAGAATAGCCGTCGCCCACAATGCCGACGACCAGGCGGAAACCGTGCTTTTCAGAATACTGAGGGGGACCGGCGTTGACGGCATATCGGGGATTTCATACATCAGGCGAGAAAGGGAATTCGATGTCATAAGACCGGTGCTCGACATCACGAGGGACGAAATAGAAGAGTACTGCAAAAAGAGAAAGCTGAATCCGGTCACCGACACCACCAACAGCAAGTCTCTTTACACGAGAAACAGGATAAGGCTTGAGCTGATACCGATGATAGAAAGGGAATACAACGAGAACATAAGAGCAGCCCTCGTGAGGCTTGCCAGCATTGCCGCGGAGGACAGCGGATACATCTGGAACCGTGCGGAAGAAGCATACCGGAGAGTATTGACAGAGGAAGGCGGCGGAGAAATAATCATGGAAAGAGCGAGCCTGAGCAGAGAACACCCCGCCGTCAGACACAGGATCATACTCAGAGCGTTTGCGCGCATAGGACTGGACAAAGACATATCGGAAGAGCGGATAAAAGCTGCCGACAGCATTATCGAAAAGAAGCAGGCGTCAAAAACCGTGGAGTTTCCGAGAGGATACAGACTGACGGTGGCAAAAGGCAAAGTCAGGTTTTATCGTGCAGACACTTTAAAAGTACGGTGAAAGTTACGTGAAATAGGCTTAAAAAAGATTTGCTTCTATTGAAAAGCTGTTTTTTTCATGATAGAATTATATACTAAATTTGTATGTAAACAACAAAAAGTCTGATATAAGTACAATATAAGTTATTTCAAAGAAATACAGTCGATTGAAAGTGCGATAATCGGGAGGAAAGAGGACTTGAAAAAAGTTACCAGAAGCATCGGGATATATATAATCATATTCGGTCTTGTGCTGGCAATGGTGTGGTTTTACAACAGCGATGCGCCGGAAGAGCAGGAAGAAGTAAAAACTTCCACGATGATACAGTATCTCAAAGACAACAGGGTGGATACGATAAATGTGACCGAGACAAAGCTCACTGCGGAGCTTGATGACGGGAGCACTGTATATGCCTATGTCAACAGCGCCGTTGATTTAACGTATATATATGAATCGTATATAATGCCTCAGGTGGATGAGGGAACTCTCAGACTTGAAAGCGATGAACCGCAGAGAGAATCCATATGGCTCAATCTCCTGCCTACGCTGATAATGATAGGCATCATGGTGGTGTTCTTCATCATGATAATGAACCAGAGCGGCGGCGGAGGCAAAGCCATGTCCTTCGGAAAGAGCAGAGCCAAGCTGCAGAAGGACGGAGAGCTGAAAAAGATAACCTTCAAGGATGTTGCGGGTCTCAAGGAGGAAAAGGAAGAACTGGAAGAAATAGTCGACTTCCTCAAGCATCCTGCAAAATACAACAATCTCGGAGCCAGAATACCTAAGGGTATACTTCTCGTGGGTCCTCCGGGAACAGGTAAAACCTATATATCGCGCGCGACCGCGGGAGAAGCGGGAGTACCGTTCTTCACCATAAGCGGATCGGACTTCGTCGAAATGTTCGTCGGAGTCGGCGCTTCAAGAGTGAGAGATCTGTTTGAACAGGCGAAGAAAAACGCTCCGTGTATCGTGTTCATAGACGAGATAGACGCTGTGGGCAGAAAGAGAGGAGCGGGGCTTGGCGGCGGACATGATGAACGTGAGCAGACGCTTAACCAGCTGCTCGTCGAAATGGACGGATTTGCCGGAAATTCCGGCATAATAATCCTCGCCGCGACCAACAGACCGGACGTTCTGGATCCTGCGCTTCTGAGACCGGGACGATTTGACAGACAGATAGTGATAGGCATACCTGATATAGTTGGAAGAGAAGAGATCTTCAGGATACATTCGAAAAACAAACCGCTTGCAGACGATGTGAAGCCGAAAGTGCTTGCAAGGAGAACTCCGGGATTTTCACCTGCGGATATAGAAAATATGCTCAATGAAGCAGCGCTTCTCACTGCCAGAAGGAACGGCATCAAGATAAGGATGGAGGAAATAGAAGAAGCCATAACGAAAGTCATAGCAGGACCTGAGAAGAAGAGCAGAGTCATCAGTGAAGAAGAGAGAAAGCTCACCGCATACCACGAAGCAGGTCACGCGGTTGTCGCCCACGTACTTCCGAAGACGGACCCTGTACATCAGATAACCATAATACCGAGAGGAAGAGCCGGCGGATTTACGATGATACTGCCTAAGGAAGACAAGTATTACGGCACCAAGGAAACCATGAGAGAGCAGATAATACATCTGCTGGGCGGACGAGTTGCGGAGATGCTCACTCTCGATGATATCAGCACGGGCGCGAGCAATGATATCCAGAGAGCGACCGATATAGCAAAAGAGATGGTGACGAAGTACGGCTTCAGTGACAAGCTGGGTCCTGTAAACTACAGCTCTTCCGACGAAGTGTTCCTGGGAAAGGACTTTTCCACGAAGCAGGCGTACTCTGAGGAAACCGCTTCGGAGATAGATGGAGAAGTAAAGGCGATAATAGAAGAAGCATACGATGTGGCAAAGAGAATTCTTACGGAGCATCTGGAGCAGCTCAAGGTAGTAGCGGAAGGTCTGCTTGAGGTGGAAACTCTCGACAACAGACAGTTCGAACAGCTCTATAACGGGGAGAAGACTCCTGAGGAGCTGGCTGAAGAGCTGAAGGAGGAAATGGAAAAGAAAAAGCTCAAGGACAGGAAGGAAGCTGACGAATCGGAGAGAATAAGAAAGAGAGCCGAGAGCCTTGAAAGGCAGAGACTGGAGGAAGCGGCAAGAGCCCTCGAAGAGCAGGGCGGGAACGCTAAATTCAAGCCTAAAGTGATGACGTACAATGATGTGACAAAGACCGCGGAGCCGTACGAAGGAAGCAGGAAAGACGATGCTTCCGACGATGAGGATATCCGCGATGACGATATGCCGAGCGAAGAGGAGTTGGCAGTCTATGATACAGATTATCTGAACGATGATAACGATAATGCGGACGATACTGAAGAGCAGGATGCCGGTGACAGAGATAACGGCTCCGGAAAAAAAGCGGGTGATGACAAATGAAGGTAACCGTTGCGGACTGTCTGGAGCTTCAGGCGTTCAAGGACGCTGAAGTGGTCGGGGGCAGACTTGGGCTCTCCAATGATGTGAAATCGGTATCCGTCCTGGATGCGGGAAAGATTGAGGATATTGATTTCTGCAGCGGAAACAGCTCGGAAATACTGCTTACGGGATTTCTCGGCTTCAGGGACAATGCCGCAAAGCAGTGCGCTTTTGTCAGAGAAGTGGCGAAAAAGGGCTGTGCGGCGCTTGCAGTATACTATCTAGGAAAAGGTATCGGGAAATTGGACGCGGAGGTTACCGCCGCTGCGGATGAGGCGGCGCTTCCGCTGGTTTTAATGCCTGAAAACGCGGAATACAGCGAAGCTATAACCGAGATAATGGACAAAGTGCTGTACGGCGACAATTTCAGAAACAGCCTTATCAGCAATACGGTGTTCCATCTTCTGAATTTCGAAAAGCACAGCAATTTTCAGTCGGCAGTAAGGGAAGCAGCCATCAACAACGATTTTCAGCTGATAATATTGAGCGAGGATTTCAATCCGATACTGACCGTTGAGACGAGACACAAGGCGACCATAGCCGACGCCATAAAGCTGGGAAAAGAGCGCAACGTTGAGAGCAACGCCGGCGCGTACACGATGATAGATGTCAACGGAGTGCTTACATACTGGGGACCGGTGACGATAAACAATGACAAGTATTATATGTTCATCGTCGACAACGAGGATTCGTATACGGCGGGAGAGATAACCAAGCTTGCCGAAATCATAGAGCTTGCCATGGGAATGTGGAAGTACACGCCGGAGAGAGACGCGAAAGCCGAATTCATAAAAGCGCTGATGAGAGGAAACAAGAGCCTCGCCTATACCCTTAAAGACGAGGCAAAGATAAGCGGAGACGATATCCTGAGCGTATTCTTTTCCAAGGGAATCGACCCTGATGCGGAAAACCACATATTTTCGGAATTTGAAAAAGAGGAAGACCTCAATGTGATGAAGATAACCGAAGGCGATGAGACCTACGGCATGATACTGACATATGACGAAGAAGCATCCGACAACAACATAAAAAACAGATGCGTTAAGCTTTTCGACAAGCTGAAGGGAAACAAAAAAGCCCGCATATTCCATGTGACGGGTCTGAACGGAATAGAAGGAGCCGGAGATGCCTACAGGCTTATAAGCGAAAGCTGGTCTTTCGTGCAGAGCGTATTCCCTTACAAGCGGGTGTTTACAAAGTACGAGCTTACTCTTGTGAGCAACTGTATAAATATACAGATACAGGGAGGCTTTGTGAAGAAAAACTATATCGAACTGCTTGAGCCGTTCAAGGCGGCGGGGGAAAACAAGGGAAGACAGCTCCTCGAAACCCTGGAGACATTCGTGCTGGACGCAGGCATGAACAGCGGAAAAACGGCGAAATTCATAGGAATACACACCAATACGGTGCAGTACAGGCTCAAGAAAATAAATGAAATGCTTGGAGTGGAGATAACCGGGAACAGGATAATCCCGGGATTGACTATGGCGCTTGCTCTCAAACGTCTTGAACGGGTGGTCAGCTGATTTGCCGACTTGAGAAGGATACGGTGCGCCGCGCCGAGCGGCGATAAAAGTGATATATAACCAACGAAAACCGGAGGAGGAAAAGGATGTATTTTAACTATTTGGAAAAAGCAGACCCGGAAGTTACGGCAGCGATAAAGAGAGAGGTAAACCGCCAGGAGACAAAGATAGAGATGATAGCTTCCGAAAATTTCGTGAATTACGAGATAATGGAAGCGGCGGGAAGCGCTCTCACAAACAAGTACGCCGAAGGATATCCGGGCAAGAGATATTACGGCGGATGTGAATTTGTCGATGAAGTGGAGACGCTTGCGATCGAGAGAGCAAAAAAAATATTCGGAGCGGAGCACGCCAACGTTCAGGCACATTCGGGAGCAAATGCAAACACGGCGGTATATCAGGCTGTTCTGGACTACGGAGATACCTTACTGGGAATGGACCTTTCCAACGGAGGACATCTTACTCACGGCTCACCGGTTAATATTTCGGGCAAATCGTACAATTTCATACAGTACGGACTTGATCCGGAGACGGAAATGATAGATTTCGACAACGTGAGAGAGCTTGCGCTGAAGCACAGGCCGAAGCTCATAGTTGCCGGAGCTTCCGCGTATTCGAGAATCATACCTTTTGACAGATTCAGAGAAATCGCCGATGAAGCGGGAGCGATGCTCATGGTGGATATGGCGCATATAGCGGGGCTTGTGGCCGCGGGACTTCATCCGAACCCTGTTGATTATGCGGATATCGTTACGAGCACCACCCATAAGACTCTCAGAGGTCCGAGGGGAGGTCTCATACTGTGCAGAGAAGAATATGCCAAAGCGATAGACAAGGCAATATTCCCGGGGACTCAGGGAGGACCTCTCATGCATATAATCGCCGCCAAGGCAGTATGCTTCAAAGAGGCTATGGAGCCTGAGTTCAAAGAGTATCAGAAGCAGGTGATCGCTAACGCGAAGGCGCTTGCCGAAGCTCTTACGGCAAAGGGATTCGACCTTGTTTCCGGAGGCACCGACAATCATCTCGTACTGGTGAACCTAGTGAACAAGGGAGTTACGGGAAAAGCTGCAGAGAACCTTCTTGATGAGGCAAATATAACGACAAACAAGAATGCAGTGCCTAACGACCCTCAGAGTCCTTTCGTGACCAGCGGACTGAGACTTGGGACGCCTGCGATGACAAGCAGAGGCTTCAAGGAAGATGATGTTAGAAAGACGGTGGAAGCCATAGCTCTCGTAATAGACAATCCGCAGGATTCGGGAGCGATGAAACAGGCGAAAAACATAGTGAAAGAGCTTACAGACAAATATCCACTTCATAAAAGCTTCGGAAAAAACATATGAACTGTATATGAATAATGTATACAAACAAAAACAAGTTGCAAATTTCTGACGTTTACGGTATAGTGAGAGTGGTATTTTATATACATATGGTTTTTTAATAGAACATCCAAAATACTTTAAGGGAGGAAGCATAAATGAATAAGCTTGAAGATCTCCGCACCAGAAAAGAAAAGATCCTACAGGGCGGAGGAGAGAAAAGAATCGAATCGCAGCATGCGAAGGGCAAGCTTACTGCGAGAGAAAGACTTGATATTCTTTTTGATAAAGATAGCTTTGTTGAAGTTGACGTTTTTGTCAAGCACAGGTGCACTAACTTCGGCATGGAAGAAAAAGATTTGCCGGGCGACGGTGTTGTAACAGGCTATGGGCAGATTGACGGAAGACTCGTATTCGCTTTTGCTCAGGACTTTACAGTAAGCGGCGGCTCTCTTGGAGAGTATCATGCCGAGAAAATAGTGAAAGTGCAGAACATGGCGCTGAAGATGGGAGCTCCTGTAGTAGGACTTCAGGATTCCGGCGGCGCCAGAGTTGAAGAAGGCGTTGCAGCGCTTTCAGGCTTCGGAAAGATATTCCACAACAACACTATATCTTCGGGAGTTATCCCTCAGATTTCAGTAATAATGGGACCTTGCGCGGGCGGAGCGGTATATTCCCCTGCGATCACAGACTTCGTATTCATGGTGGACAAGACCAGTCAGATGTTCATAACAGGTCCTGCGGTAATAAAGACTGTAACAGGTGAAGAGGTGAGCGCCGAGCAGCTCGGCGGAGCGATGACTCATAATACGATAAGCGGTGTGGCTCACTTTGTAGGCAAAGATGACGAAGAAACCCTCATGATGGTAAGAGAGCTTCTCAGCTACATGCCTTCCAACAACATGGAAACCGCACCAGTTTATGCCGCTAATGACGATGCAAACAGGCTCATACCTGAGCTCAACGATATAATTCCTGACAATCCTAACAAGGCTTATGATACATACGATGTCATAACCAAGATAGCTGACGAAGGTAAGCTGTTTGACGTTATGCCTCATTATGCGAAAAATATCGTTACATGCTTCATAAGACTGGACGGAGCTACAGTGGGAGTTATAGCAAACCAGCCTAAGTTCGGAGCCGGATGTCTCGATATCAATGCTTCCGACAAGGCGGCAAGGTTTATCAGAAGATGCGATGCGTTCAATATTCCGCTTCTCACTATAGAAGACGTGCCGGGATTCCTCCCTGGAACGGATCAGGAATACGGCGGAATCATAAGACACGGAGCAAAGATGCTCTATGCTTACTGCGAGGCAACAGTTCCTAAGATTACCGTTATCCTCAGAAAGGCTTACGGCGGCGCGTATATAGGAATGTGCAACAAGGAGCTGGGAGCTGATCTCGTAATGGCATGGCCTACTGCACAGATCGCGGTAATGGGAGCAGACGGAGCGGTAAATATTATTTCTTCGATAAAGAAAGAAATAAAAGAAGCTGACGATCCTGATGCTGTGAGAAAAGAAAGAGTTGCCGAATACGAAGAGAAATTCAACAATCCTTATGTAGCGGCAGGTCTCGGTTATGTAGACGATGTAATAGAACCGGCTACGACAAGGCAGAGAGTAATCAGCGCCCTTGATATGCTTAGCACTAAGAGAGAATCATTACCTGCCAAGAAGCACGGTAACATTCCATTGTAGGAGGTGGCACGATGAGTTTAATGGAATTATTTTCAAATCCGGATACCATATTATCACTGTCATTCGGTGAAAAGATGGCGGGCTCGTTCGTTACAATGCTTATGGGTATGGGTATCACGTTCTGTGTACTTATACTGCTCTGGGCGTTCGTAGCAATTATGGGTAAATTCATGACGATGGCGACGAAAGGAGATAAGGCGTCTAAAGAAGAGACAGAAGCCGCCGCCACGCCCTCGGTAGCCGCACCTGCAGCAACGACTTCAAATACGGACGATACATTGGCGGCAGTGATCGCGGCAGCAATCGCAGCTTATCAGAACGAAGGCGGTACGGGAAACCTTGTTGTCAGAAAGATAAGAAGGATCTCCGGAGAGAGTACGTCATGGTCCAATGCAGCGATAGAGGACTGCATTGAAAGCAGAAGATTTTAAGCGCTGAAAGCGTAATCATAGTCATTGAGAATATATTATCAATATTATCGAAAGGAATGTTAGTTATGAAGAAGTACAATATTACTGTCAACGGAACAGTATATGCGGTTGAAGTGGAAGAAGCAAACGGTGCGAGCCCCGCACCTGCGGCAGCTCCGGCTCCTGCAGCACCTGCTCCCGCGCCTGCGGTAGCGCCTGAACCGGCTGCGGCGCCTGCGGCAGCAGTATCTGAAGGAGCTCAGACTGTTACTTCACCGATGCCGGGAACGATCGTAGATGTTAAGGTTATGGAAGGTCAGCCTGTGAACAAGGGCGATATCCTCATTATCCTCGAAGCTATGAAGATGGAGAACGAAATCATGGCTCCGGGAGCAGGCACTGTAGATAAGATCCTTACTTCAAAGGGAGCTGCGGTAAATTCCGGAGATGTGCTTATTACTCTTAAATAAAAAGTGTTTTGGATATCAATATAATTATGGTATAATGATAGGCGGTTTTTTTAACCGCCTATTGATTTGTAACACGATAAATATAAGCAGAGCAAAAGGAGAAAAACCATGCTACTGGCATTTGATGTGGGAAACACTAATATCGCGCTCGGAGTTTTCAAAGAGGAAAAGATGATAACTAATTGGAGACTTGAAACGGATAATAACAAGAGCGCCGATGAATACGGTATGATAATAGGGCAGCTGTTCAGCTATGAAGGATTAAAAGTGGACGATGTAAAAGACGTCATAATATCCACAGTAGTACCTTCGGTACTGTATACACTGCAGCACCTTTCCATGAAATACTTTCACAGAAAGGCTATAGTTGTAGGACCCGGCATAAAGACAGGTCTTGTAGTTAAATATGACAATCCGAAGCAGGTGGGCTCGGACAGGATAGTCAACGCGGTGGCAGCTCACGCCAAGTACGGCGGACCGCTGATAATAATAGATTTCGGAACGGCGACGACATTCTGCGCCATTTCGGAAAAGGCAGAGTATATAGGCGGCGCCATAGCGCCGGGACTTAAAATATCTTCAGAAGCTCTGTTTGAGAAAACAGCAAAGCTTCCCAAGGTAGAACTTGAGGAACCCGGTCATGTCATATGCAGGAACACTATCAACAGCATGCAGTCCGGACTTGTATACGGACACATGGGGATGGTGGATCATATAGTGAACAAGATGAAGAAAGAACTCATCGAATACAGCGAAGAGACTACGCAGGAGGTAAAAGTGATAGCCACCGGAGGGCTGGCGTCGCTCATAGATTCGGGTATAGACTGCATAGACTATGTGGATAAAATGCTCACCCTTGAAGGTCTTGAGCTTATTTACAGAAAAAACAAGAGAAACAAAAGAACGGAAACCAAAGCAGAAAGGCGAGAATGCGATTATGTTACGGAAAGCCTTTAAAATAGGCGAAATAGAAATGGACACACCCTTTGTACTAGCTCCCCTTGCGGGCATAACGGATAAAACAATGAGAAGCCTCTGCATTAAGCAAGGGGCTTCTTTGGTATATACGGAAATGGTCAGCGGCAAAGGATTGTGGTACGGAGATAAAAAAACAGACAGACTTCTTGAAACAGGGGAAGGGGAAGAAAAGCTTGCGTTTCAGATATTCGGAAGCGATCCGGAAGTAATGGCTTTTGCCGCCGAACACCTGAACGGGAGAAAGAATGTAATACTGGATCTCAATGTGGGATGTCCCGTTCCCAAGATAGTAAAGAACGGAGACGGCTCGGCGCTTCTGAAAAATCTTGATCTTCTCCATGATGTGGTGAGCGCTATGGTAAAAAATTCGCAGAAGCCTGTTACTGCCAAGATACGAAAAGGCTTTGGACGTGATGAGAATACAGCGGTTGAGACGGCTCTGATGCTCGAAGACGCGGGAGCCGCTGCTGTTACGGTGCACGGGCGCGCGAGGGAGCAGTATTACGAAGGAAAAGCGGATTGGGACGTGATAGCCGATGTGAAAAGGAGTGTGAAGCTTCCCGTTATAGGCAACGGAGATGTAATGAGCGGTAAGGATGCCCTTGAGATGATGGAGAGAACGGGCTGTGACGGAGTGATGATAGCGAGGGGAGCTCTCGGCAACCCGTGGATATTCAGAGAGGCGTCGGCACTGTGGAAGGGAGAGGAAAGTCCGCCGCCTTCCGATAAAGAGCGGATATACATGCTTCTTGATCATCTTGCTATGCTTTCCGCCGATAAAGGTGATAAAGCTGCGGTAAGAGAAATCAGGAAGCACGTAGGCTGGTATGTGAAGGGAATGAGAGGCGCGGCAGAGCTGAGACGCAGAGTCAACAGGATCGCGGAAGCTGAAGAAATGCGGAAAACAATAAGGAGTATGATCGAATGAGAAATTTAGTATCTTTAAAATGTAACATATAACAATGTCTTGACAATTAAGAATAGTCTAAAAAAATTATAAACTCCCCCCATTGACAAAATAATAGGGGGGGGGGCTAT
>CAYYMY010000011.1:0-31549 GCA_964473095.1 uncultured Oscillospiraceae bacterium
TATCACAGAGATAATCAAAAATCAATAATCAGCTCTCACAAATTAGGACAATTACCTGTTTTTAATGTTGTAAAACGCATCTTTACCTGCATATTGAGCCGAGGTATCGAGCATTTCTTCTATTCTGAGGAGCTGATTGTATTTTGCTATACGGTCAGTTCTGGAAAGAGACCCCGTCTTTATCTGACCTGCATTGAGCCCTACTACTATGTCAGCTATGGTCGTGTCCTCGCTTTCTCCGCTCCTGTGGGAAACCACAGCCGTATATCCGGCCTTCTTCGCCATCTCTATGGCATCGAATGTCTCCGTGAGCGTTCCTATCTGATTTACTTTTATAAGGATAGCATTCGCGATACCTTTTTCTATTCCGCTGGAAAGTCTTTTCGTATTAGTTACAAAAAGGTCGTCGCCGACTAGCTGGACCCTATCCCCCAGTCTTTCAGTCAGCATTTTCCATCCGTCCCAGTCGTCCTCGGCAAGTCCGTCTTCTATGGATATTACAGGATATTTCTCACACAGCATTTCATAATACTCAATCATTTCTTCCGCTGTCCTACTTACACCTTCGCCTGTAAGCTCATATATATTCTTTTCTACATCATAGAATTCGCTTGCGGCTACATCGAGAGCTATCCTGACATCTTCTCCAGGCTTATATCCGGCCTTTTCCACGGCTTCTATTATCACCTGTATCGCTTCTTCATTAGTTGATAAATTCGGCGCAAAACCGCCTTCATCTCCTACAGCCGTATTCATTCCCCTTGCTTTTAATACGCTCTTCAGGTTGTGGAACACTTCCGCGCCCATCCTGAGCGCTTCTCTGAAAGTATCCGCGCCTACAGGCATTATCATGAATTCCTGTATATCCACCGTATTGTCCGCGTGAGAGCCGCCGTTCAGGATGTTCATCATTGGCGTCGGGAGCACTTTCCCGTTTACTCCGCCAAGGTACTGGAAAAGCGGCAGTCCAGCCGATTCCGCAGCTGCCCTTGCCACTGCCATGGAAACCCCCAGTATAGCGTTCGCTCCCAGCTTTCCTTTATTTGGTGTGCCATCAAGCTCTATCAGCATATTATCAAGTCCTACCTGGTCAAAAGCATCCCAGCCCAGGATCTTGTCAGCTATTATTCCATTAACGTTTTCAACTGCTTTAAGAGCTCCCTTGCCGAGATATCTGCTTTTATCTCCGTCTCTGAGCTCAACAGCCTCATGTACTCCAGTGGATGCTCCCGAAGGTACGATAGCTCTTCCCGCAGAGCCGTCTTCCAGCAGAACTTCCACTTCAACCGTAGGATTTCCTCTCGAATCGAGAACTTCTCTTGCGATGACATCTTCAATATACGACATTTTATTCCTCCTTAAAAACTTCAGCTTAAAAATCTATTATCTTCATGAAATCTTCCGGTTTAAGGCTGGCTCCACCTACCAGCGCACCGTCGATCTCATCCATATTCATTATTTCGGTGGCATTTGCAGGCTTCACGCTGCCTCCGTACTGTATTATCACTTCATCGGAATACTCTTCTCCGTAAAGCCTTGTAAGAACATTTCTTATCAGCGCGCACATTTCCTCCGCCTGCTCCGGAGTGGCGGTCCTTCCCGTACCTATGGCCCATATGGGCTCATAAGCTATAACTATTTTGGCGGCATCGCCGGCTCCTATGCCAGCAAGACCTTTTTCCACCTGTCCTCTCACCACATCGAAAGCTTTTCCGCCATCTCTCTCCTCGAGACTTTCTCCCACGCACATTATAGGTCTAATGCTGCTTTTCAATAGTCTCTTAAGCTTGAGATTGACCGTATCGTCTGTTTCTGCAAAATACTGTCTCCTTTCAGAGTGCCCTACAATGCAGAAATCAACTCCGATCTCTTCGAGCATCGGCACCGAAATTTCTCCCGTATATGCTCCTTCATCTTCAAAATGCACGTTCTGTGCGCCGACTTTTATTTCAGTCTCTTTAAAGCTTTCCACAAGTGTGTCTAAAGCCGTGAACGGCGCGCATACTGCCGCCTGCACATCCGTGCCGGTGTAAAGCTTTTTAAAGGCTTCAGCGAAGGCTTCGGCTTCCGCTTTTGTTTTGAACATTTTCCAGTTTCCTGCTATAAAAGGTATCCTCATCCTATGTCCTCCAATAGTTGTTTACGATCATCTGTCCTTTTTGATATACGTTATGCTATTTATCTTCCAGGCAGGCTATGCCCGGCAGCTCTTTTCCCTCGAGGAATTCTAAAGAAGCGCCGCCTCCCGTCGATATGTGCGTCATTTTTCCCGCCAGTCCGAGCTGCTCTACAGCGGCTGCGGAATCCCCGCCTCCTATTATCGTAACAGCGTCGCTCTTTGCCATTGCCTCAGCAACAGCTTTAGTGCCTTCGGCGAATGCCGGCATCTCAAATACTCCCATAGGACCGTTCCATACGACTGTTCCGGCTTTTTCTATTATTTTACCGTAAAGCTCAACAGTCTTCGGACCTATATCAAGTCCCATCATATCCTCAGGGATTTTATTGCTGTCTGCGATCTCCGTTCTGCTGTCATTTTTAAATTCTTCGGCGCATACAGTATCTATAGGCAGCATTATGTCCACACCTGCATTCCTCGCCTTTTTCAGTAGCTCTCCCGCTAGGTTCACGCTCTCCTCATCGAGTATCGACGTTCCCGTTTCATATCCTATGGCTTTGAAAAAGGTATAGCTCATGCCTCCTCCTATCATCAGAGCATCGACCTTGCTTATAAGATTTTCGATGACCGGAATCTTATCGGCAACCTTTGCCCCGCCCACGATAGCCGCAAAAGGTCTTCCCGGATTTTCAAGTGCATCTCCGAGAGACCTCACTTCTCTCTCTAGCAGAAAACCGGATACGCCCGGAAGATACGCCGCCACGCCCGCTGTTGAGCAGTGATCTCTGTGGGCTGTACCGAAAGCATCGTTGACGAAAATCTCTCCAAGAGACGCGAGCTCTTTCGTAAAAGGCTCTTCATTTTTCGTTTCTTCATTCCTGTATCTTACATTTTCAAGCAGCATCACCTGTCCCGGCTCGAGCTTTTCCGCCTGCTTTTTCACATTGTCATCAACGACTACCGGTGAGGCTGCGAATATAACATCAATACCAAGAAGCTCCGAAAGCCTGTCCGCCACAGCTCTCAAGGAAAATTCAGGTTTAGGCTCTCCCTTAGGTCGTCCCATGTGAGACATGAGTATCACCGCGGCACTGTTTTCCATGAGGTATCTTATCGTAGGAAGCGCCGAAGTTATCCTTATGTCGTCTGTTATCTCACCGCCCTGCATCGGCACATTGAAATCGCACCTTACCAGTACCTTTCTGTTCGACACATCGATATCTCTGATCGTTTTTTTCATTATCAAATCACCGTTCCTCTTCTATAACTATAATTATTCGATTATCCATCGAATCAATAACGCCTTCTTTTAGAAGAGGACAGTATGTTTATCTCATCACGGTATTTCGCCACGGTCCTCCTCGATATGTTTATTCCTCTGCCTTTCAGCATATCGGACATTTCCTGGTCGCTGAAAGGTTTCTTAGAGTCCTCCCCGTCAACGATTTCCCTTATAAATTCTTTTATGCTGTTTGAGGATATACCTTCTCCGCTGCTGGCAGATACTCCGGCTGAAAAGAAATATTTTATTTCAAACACGCCTCTCGGGCACTGCATGTATTTTCCGTTTATTGACCTTGATACCGTAGACTCATGTATCCCCACTTCTTCCGCTATATCCTTGAGGGTCAGCGTTTTCAGATATTTGCTTCCTCTGTCGAAGAAGTCTTTCTGATACTTTACTACGGCGGAAACCACATTGTATATAGTCTGCTTTCTCTGTTCTATGCTTTTTATCAGCCACAGCGCCGAATTCACCCTGTCTGAAAGGTATTTGGAAAGCTTTTCATCAGTATCGGCATCTTTCAGTATATCCTGATAATATGAGCTGACCATTAGATGAGGTGTACTGCTGTCGTTTATCGTGACAACGTATTCTCCGTCGGATTTTTCGACTATTATATCCGGGATTATATATTTCGTCTCTATCTGAGAAGCAAACTGCCTTCCGGGTTTCGGCTCAAGAGTTCTTATTATATCGCTCATCCTCTGCACTTCAGATGTGGCTATGCCGGTATCTCTCGCTATTATGCTCAGCCTGTTGTTGGCAAGATCTTCCAGGTGTTCGTTTACAACTTTTTCAAAAGTCTCAGTCAGAAGACCTCTGCTTCTCAGCTGTATCATGAGACATTCTTTAAGATTTGATGCTCCTACGCCTACAGGATCGAAGCTCTGTATCACTTTCAGCGTGTTCTTTACATTTTCTTCCGTGACTCCCGTTGCCTGCGCGATTTCTTCCGTCGTAAGCTTCATGTATCCGTTTTCATCGAGTGATTCTATTATATATTTGCCTACTCTTTTTCCGCATTTTCTCAATTCCGAAAACTGTAGCTGAAACATCAGATGTTCAGGCAGCGTAACATCTGATGTGACATATCTTTCATAGTTTCTGTCCTTATCATCTTCGGGATGATATCCATTCTGTCTGTAGCTTATATCGTCATACTGTCTGTCTTTCAGATATTCTTTCCAGTCAAAATCATCGTCTCCGGAAGACTGCCCTTCTTTTTTTTCCTCGTCAAAACGCTCCTCATGCATATCATGGGAGCTGCTGTCTGAAGCTTCATCGGAACTCTGTTCCAGTACAGGATTTACAAGAAGCTGTTCCTGAATATACGCATCCAGCTCCTGTGTATTGAACTGCAGGATCTGGATAGCTTGAATCAGCTCCGGCGTCATCACCAGTTTCTGAGCCTGTTCAATTGTCAAATCGTACCCGAGCTTCATACTCATACTTCTACCTCGATTACACTATATCATAACTGAAGCTCTTTTGCCAATCATTTGAATGTCTTTGATTTTTTATTTCAGAGCCGGAAAACCCAGCTGTCTTAAGGCCTCAAACAGGACTATATTTACCGAGTTTGCCAGGTTGAGAGAGCGCAGACGCGTATCCTCACTCATGGGTATCCTTATGCTCATTTCCTTTCTCTCCTCTATAAGTCCGGCAGGCAGACCGCGGGTCTCTTTCCCGAAGATCAGCATGTCTTCATCCTCATAGGAAACATCCGTATATCTGTTTACTCCTTTGGTCGTTGCAAAATACATGTTTCTGCCGCCGTATTCATCCATGAACGCATCAAGGCTCTCATGCACGCTAAGCGTTACATAAGGCCAGTAATCTAGCCCTGCCCGCTTAAGACTTCTGTCGTCTATGGAAAATCCCAGTGGCTTCACCAGATGAAGATGTGCCCCCGTCGCCGCGCAGCTCCTTGCGATATTTCCCGTATTCGGAGGTATTTCGGGCTCTACAAGAACTATATGGATTGCCATTTCTTTCTCCTTTCTGCCTGATTTTCTGTTTGCAGACTCACTTTTACTATTTTACTTTTGCTCCGGCAAAAGTCAACTGCTCCTCAAAATCCTCGAATACCGGCTGATTATCAAAAGCCTAAAACGTCAGGCTTGGCGCCATGCTCCGCTGATCCTTAAAACTGTAAAAAAACACGAGACAAACGTGAAACTTTGTTATATAATCAACTGGTAGAAATTATGGAGGTTTCAATAATGAGAACAATCAAAATAGGACTTCTCGGACTCGGAAACATAGGAACGGGAACGTACAAAACTCTCGAAATGAACAGGGACGAAGTTGAATCCACTCTCAGAGCGAAGGTGGAGATCGTAAAAATTCTCGAAAAAGATACCGAAAGAGACAGAGGCATAAAGGTAGACAAAAGTAAATTCACCATGAACCCCGATGATATATTCAAGGACCCCGATATAGATATAGTCATAGAACTGCTGGGCGGTATAGAGCCGGCCACTTCATTCATGCTTTCGGCAATGAAAAACGGAAAGCATGTAGTGACTGCAAACAAAGCGGCGCTTGCTGCCAACTACAATGAACTGATTGAGACTGCCGCCGAAAACAATGTTATGCTCAAATTTGAAGCAAGCGTAGGAGGAGGCATACCTATTCTCGGCACTCTCACCGGTCCTCTCAGAGCTAATAAATTTGAAGAAGTCATGGGCATACTCAACGGCACCACCAACTATATCCTTACCATGATGACAAAGGAAGGTCTCGATTATGAAACCGCGCTTAAAGACGCTCAGGCTCAGGGCTTTGCCGAGGCTGACCCTACCGCGGACGTAGAAGGAATAGACGCTGCAAACAAGCTTACCATACTTATCGCGCTAATGTTCAACAAATATGTGGCGCCTGACGATATTCCGACTACAGGCATAACGGAGATAACGAAAGAAAAGATAGAAGAAGCCAGATCCAACGGCTGTAAGATAAAACTGATAGCCCACGCGAAAAAGAACGATGAGGGAGAAATCGAGTACGAAGTACGTCCTATGTATATAAGCGCCACCCACCCTCTGGCAAATATAAACAAGGAATTCAACGCCGTATTTGTAAAGGGTAATGCCGTAGATGACGTTATGTTCTACGGAAAAGGCGCCGGACCGCTCCCTACGGGAAGCGCGGTAATGGGCGACGTAATAGAAATATCGAAATCTATCCTCAAATAATCCGACAGGAGGTTTAAAATGACTTTATTCGAACAGTGGAAAAATCTGATTGAAAACCAGACGGAAGAAACTTTTCGCGATTTCTGGAAAGAATACAGTGAGGCGGAAACTAAAATATACAGCGATATCCTCGACAGACCGAAGGAAAAGATTACCGGCACTTTGAAGGAGCTGGCAGAAAAATACGAAGTCCGTCCCGTAATATTTATGGGATTCTTAGACGGTGTTGATACGAGCCTGAAAAACAGCAACGATTTTGAGAATTTCGATGAGGATTCTCAGGTTGAAATAGAAATAGTACCGGAAACACTGTTTTACAATATGTTTAAAGCAGGCGCCGATCATCTCTACGGACTGCCGCAGTGGCTCGATATCCTCGGTGAAGATAAAATACAGGAAATTACCAAAAAATACAAGCTCTCCAAGACAGTGAGAAGAGAAAGCCCTAAAATAGGACGAAATGACCCGTGCCCGTGCGGCAGTGGTAAAAAATACAAACACTGCTGCGGGAGGAATTGACACAGCGAACGAAGTGAGCTGATGTAATTCCCCCGTCAATGTTCGTCAATGTTTTAAACAAACAAAATGCTGTCCCTTGAGGAGATGCTATTCAAGCTCAAA
Organism: uncultured Oscillospiraceae bacterium; assembly: GCA_964473095.1. Lineage (GTDB taxonomy): Bacteria > Bacillota > Clostridia > Peptostreptococcales > Anaerovoracaceae > Lentihominibacter. The sequence continues at coordinate 7,223 of CAYYMY010000011.1, forward strand.
AGCCCCCGTATAAAGTCCGTAGTAAACTCCCTGTTTTTCAATGAGCTCACTGTGATTTCCTCTCTCTATTATACGCCCGTGGTCGAGCACTATTATCTCATCCGAATTTTTGACCGTCGATAACCTGTGTGCTATGACAAATACCGTTCTTCCCTTCATGAGATTATCCATTCCTGCCTGGACAAGCGTTTCAGTCCTTGTATCTATTGATGATGTCGCCTCATCAAGTATCATTACCGGCGGATCGGCAACAGCTGCCCTTGCGATCGATATAAGCTGTCTCTGTCCCTGAGAAAGTCCCGAGCCGTTCTGAGTGAGAACTGTATCGTATCCGTCGGGGAGACGTTTTATAAACCCGTCGGCATTGGCAAGCTTTGCCGCATTCATGCAGTCTTCATCCGTCGCGTCCAGCTTGCCGTATCTGATATTTTCCATTACCGTGCCGGTAAACAGATTTACATCCTGTAGCACTATGCCCAAAGAACGTCTCAAATCTTTCTTTCTTATCCTGCTTATGTCTATACCGTCATAGGTTATGCTTCCCGCAGTTATATCGTAAAATCTGTTTATCAGGTTTGTTATTGTTGTCTTGCCGGCACCTGTCGCTCCTACGAAGGCTACCTTTTCACCTGCCGAAGCACTGATGTTTATATCGTGAAGTATTTCTTTTCCCTTTTCATATCCGAAATCCACGTCTTTGAACTCTATATTTCCTTTCACCTCTGTATAGCGTACAGTGCTTCCGCCGGCTTCTTTCCATACTAGGATATCTTCAGAGGTTTTCTCTCCGACTTTATCTCCCCTTACCTTTTCAAGAGTGATGTAGCCGCTGTCCTGTTCAGTTTCCTCATCTATGAGCTCGAATATTCTCTTTGCTCCCGCAAGCGCCATCGCTACCATACTTATCTGCTGTCCTATCTGTGATACAGGCATGCAGAAGGATTTAGAAAGGTTGAGAAACGCCACTATCATGCCTACAGTCACTCCTCCTATGCCTCCGAGAGCCATAAGTCCGCCTATGAGCGCAATGAGGACATACTGAAGATTTCCCAGCTGCATGATTGCCGGCATGAGTATGTTTCCGAATTTGTTCGCTATATCAGCGTCGTGGAAAAGCTTCTCGTTTTCTTCATCAAATCCCTGCTTTGCCTTTTCTTCATGACAGAATACTTTTATTACCTTCTGTCCGTTGACCATTTCCTCGATGAAGCCCGTGACCTCTCCCAGAGTTTTCTGCTGCCTTATAAAGTATTTCGCGCTCGCACCTCCTATTTTCTTGGTAACCGCCACTATTACGACCGTCACTGCCATAACAAGTATCGTAAGAGGAATGTTGCTCACTATCATTGATACTACGACGAATATTATGGTTACAAAGGAGGATATGAACTGCGGCAGTCCCTGGGATATGAACTGTCTTAAAGTATCGGTATCATTTGTGTAGTGACTCATTATATCTCCGTGAGTATGGGTGTCAAAATACCTTACAGGCATCTCCTGCATATGAGAAAACATATCATCTCTTATCTCCTTGAGCGTTCCTTGAGACACCTTTACCATCATCTTGTTGTATATGAGCGCCGATAACACTCCCACTCCGTATATCACACCTATGATTATCAGAGAGCGTATCATTCCCGTGAGCACCGGCAAGCTTTCCGCCATCAGAGGCGTTATGTAATCGTCTATCAGTATCTGCATATACAGCGAGCTGGCAACATTGACAAATGAATTCAAAAGCACGCATACCAATACGACCGTAAAAAGAAACTTATGTCTCATTATTATGTACGACATGAGACGCTTTACCGTACCAAGAGTATCTCTGAATCTATTCATCGCTGTCATCCCCTTTCGTCTGAGATTCATATATCTCCCTGTATATGTCGCTTGATTCAAGGAGTTCGCTGTGGGAGCCTACCGCCGTTATCATCCCATCGTCCATGACCGCTATGATATCCGCATCTTCCACGGAAGCTATCCTCTGCGCTATTATTATCTTTGTCGTATCAGGGATCTCTTCTCTGAACGCTCTTCTTATCATCGCGTCTGTCCTGGTGTCCACGGCGCTCGTAGAATCATCGAGTATAAGTATTTTCGGTTTTTTCAGCAAAGCCCTTGCAATGCAGAGCCTCTGCTTCTGACCTCCCGACACATTGGTTCCACCCTGCTCTATATATGTATCGTATCCGTCAGAGAAGGATTCTATAAAAGAGTCTGCCTGCGCAAGTCTGCAGGCTTTTTCTATATCCTCCTGCGAAGCGCTTTCATTGCCCCATCTGAGGTTTTCATTTATGGTACCTGAAAAGAGCTCATTTTTCTGGAGCACCATAGCCACTGCATTTCTGAGAGTGAACAGAGCGTAATCTCTCACATCCTTCCCGCCTACGCGCACGGAGCCGTCTGTAACATCATAAAGCCTCGGGATGAGCTGAACAAGCGAGCTCTTGCCGCTTCCCGTCGCTCCTATTATCCCCAGAGTTGCTCCTGAAGGTATATCGAGGGATATGTTCTTCAGACACTGCTTTCCTTCCTTGCCCTTATAGCCGAAAGTAACGTTCCTGAACTGTATGCTTCCGTCCTCCACATTCATCACAGGATCTTCAGGGTCGTTCAGATTTATCTCTTCTTCCAGTATCTCCACTATTCTCTGCATGGATGCTCTCGCCATATTGACCATTACAAGTATCATGGAAAGCATCATCAGGGCGCTTAAAACCGTCATTGCGTAGGCAATTAGGCTCGAAAGCTCTCCCGTAGTCATATCGGTGCCGCCTGACATGATTATCATCTTCGCTCCAATCCAGCATATCAGAATAAGACATCCGTATATGGCAAACTGCATCAGCGGCATATTGTAAGCCACCGTTCCCTCAGCTTTGCTGAATGTCCTATAGATATTCCCGGATACAGAGTCGAATTTCTTCATCTCCACATCCTGTCTCACAAAGGACTTCACAACTCGTGTCGCGGAAACATTCTCCTTCACCACTCCGTTCAGATGGTCGTATATCCTGAAAACCTTTTCAAAGTAGGGATGCGATTTCGTAGCTATCAGATAAAGTCCGAAACCGAGCACCGGTACGGCAGCGATAAATATCATTGTGAGCCTTGCATTGATGATACACGATGCCGCGATGGAAAATATCAGCATGAGAGGCGCTCTGACAGCTACCCTTATTATCATCATATAAGCCAGCTGCACGTTGGTCACATCCGTAGTCAGTCTCGTTACTATGCTCGACACGGAAAACCTGTCTATGTTCGCAAACGAATAATCCTGTATCCTGTGATACATATCTTTTCTCAGATTTTTCGCAAATCCCGTCGAAGCATCCGCGCAGAAGCCTCCGGACATTATGCCGAAAAACATTCCCAGCACGACGCATATCAGAAGGATTATCCCGAGTTTCACGAGAATATCTCTGTCATTTCCTTCTATACCCCGGTCTATCATGACCGCCATTATAAGAGGTATCAGTATCTCCACTATAACTTCAAGAGTCACGAACACGGCGGTCAGCACAGAGCTGCGCCTGTATTCCCTTATTGACCCCATAAGTTTTTTCACCATAATCAATCTCTTCCTTTCTTCATAAAATTCAAACTGTCTTTATTTCCTCTGCCCGCAGCATTTTATCCTTCCCCTTTACCGAAAGCATTCTACCACCATTATTATTTATTTTGAATTTTAAAAAAACAAACATCATTAGATAAAATCTAACGTTATCATTGATTATATGAAGTATCGGTTATATAATGGTTTCATAACAAACTTAAAGGAGCGTAATATGAACACACAGCAGCTCAGATGCTTCGTATGCGTGGCGGATAAACTGAATTTCACCAAAGCGGCGGAGGAGCTTTTTCTTTCCGTACCTACCGTTACCCATCATATTAAAAATCTTGAAGAAGAGCTCAGCACTCTTCTCTTTGTAAGAACATCAAAGACCGTAAGACTTACGGAAGCTGGAAGCTACTTCTATGCCGACGCGAAGGACATCCTCGAAAAACTGGATATGGCTGAAAAGAAGATAAAAAAGATTGCAAACCAGAATACGCGTTTTTTCAGGATAGGCTGTACCAGCAACGCGGAGCTTCTCTGCATCGAAAAAGTGCTGCACAAGCTTAAAATATCTTTCCCTGACGTGTATCCGCAGATAACGGTCAACGACTACTTTTCCCTTAAAAACCTTTTTATAAATAAACAGCTGGACGTAATGCTCGCTACCCGTGAAATGATAAAAAACATTCCTTCCTGCATTTTCAGAAAAGTTAAATCCATGAAAAACTACGCCATAGTGCCTAAGGATTCTCCCTTCAGCGATCGTTCTGAAATCTCGTTTGAAGATCTTGGCGGCGAAAATACTATAATACTGCATCCGAAATTCATACCCTTTCAGTATTCCAACGATCTCCAGGAACGTCTGAGGCGGCGCTCCCAGACTCACTTCGATATAATATGCGAAAACGACCAGGCGGCAGTCCTCATGTCGAAATGCGGCTACGGAATATCGGTGCTTCCTGAATTCTGCATACCAAAAGAAGCTCTGGATATGCCCCTTGTCCCTGTACGCCGCGTAAAAAACGAGCAGGATATGGAATACGGCATCGCTTATCATAAAAACGACCGCGAAAAGCACGTATCCGAATTCATAAACCACTTCACCATGCAGTTTAAATGATATGAAGCTGATACCACCCGAGAGTCAGTTCAAATCCACCCCGGTCTTTTCACATAAATCGGATATCTCACACTCCTCGCATTTCGGGTTTCTCGCGCTGCAGCAGTTTCTCCCGTGGAATATGAAGCTGTGATGAGCTTCGCTCCATCTGTTTTCGGGAAGCACTTTCATGAGAGAAAGCTCTGTTTTCAGGACATCCTTCTCCGCTACAAGTCCTATTCGGTTGGTCACACGGAACACATGAGTATCGACGGCAATCCTCTGCTGCCCGAAACCTACGGACAGAACAACGTTCGCGGTTTTTCTGCCTACTCCCGGCAGCTCTATAAGCTCGTCATAAGTCCCGGGGATCTCGCCGCCGTATTTATTGCACAGTACTTTTGCAAGTGATATGATGTTTTTAGACTTTGTCTTATACATGCCTATAGTCTTGATTATATCTATCACATCATCCTGCTCAGCACCGGCGAGTTCTTTTGCCGAAGGATATCTTTCAAACAGTTTCGGCGAAACCTTATTTACGCTTTTGTCTGTAGTCTGAGCAGATAGGACGACAGCTATCAGAAGCTCATATATATTTCTGTGCTCAAGGGCGCATCCTGCGTCAGGATAACGTTTTTTCAGTCTGTCCAGAATCTCTTCCGTCTGCTTTTCCGTAAATGTCATTTTTTGTCGACCTCCATCGATTATCTATTATAATATATTAAGTACTTTTTATACACCCGATTTTAGGCACAGTTTTCAGAAAAATATAAAAAAATGACAAAAACTAGTTACATTTTTGATTTTTTATAGTATAATGAACACGTGTTATAATTTATATTTATTTTTTATATGGAGGTGTTTTATGTCAACGTACACACAACGAGAAGTTGGTGGTCTGTTCGAACTGACGGAAGATACGTTAGCGGAACTGAGGTCGTCAAAGTACTACAACGATGACCTTGCTCCTACTTCGGTTTCCGAAAGAAGTTGGACCACTTACAGCATCACGATGCTCTGGGTAGGTATGGCTATATGCATACCGTCACTGGCACTGGCATCATCACTTATTACTTTGGGTGTTAATCCTTGGCTGTCAGTATTAAACGTAGCTCTGGGTAACATCATCATACTGATACCGATTCAGTTGAACTCACAGATAGGTACTAAATACGGTATCCCGTTCCCTCTGTTCGCAAGAATGACATTCGGAACACTCGGAGCACAGATACCGGCAATCCTGAGAGCTATCACAGCCTGCGGCTGGACTTCAGTACAGGCGTGGGTAGGCGGCGGTGCTGTCGGCGCTATGATAGGCTGCTTTATTCCTAAGTTCTCGGATTCAAGCTGGCTGATAAGTCTCCCTTCATGGGGCGGTATGCAGGAAGCAGGCGCGAGCCAGTTCTGGGGATATGTAATCTTCATGATCTTCATTGGATGGATAGCATACAACGGAATCGACCAGATCAAATGGGTACAGAACATAGGAAGCCCTATCCTCATCGTAGTAATGATTGCTCTGCTCATATGGGCATACAGCATTGTTCCTGGCGATGAAAGCTTCTTCGGCGTTATGAGCCAGCCTAACGATATGGAGCTTATCAATCAGAACGGAGGATTTGTAGTAGTTTATATGGCAGGACTCATGGGCAACATTGCCTTCTGGGCTACAATGGCTCTCAATATCCCGGACTTCTCGAGATATGCCAAGACTCAGAAGGATCAGTTCAGAGGTCAGCTCTACGGAATGCCTCTTCCAATGGCATGCTGCGCATTCATAGGCGCATACTTCTCACAGGCAACTAAGCTTGCTTACGGAGAAGCAATGTTTGACCCGACCGGTGTACTTTATTACATTGATAACAAAATAGTTGTATTCATCGCGGCACTCGGTGTAATCGCAGCTACGGTCACTACCTGCGTAGCAGCAAACGTAGTTGCTCCTGCAAACGGATTCTCGAATGTCTCACCTAAAAAGATATCCTTCAAAAAGGGCGTTATTATCACCATAATCATCGCGTTCTTCATACTGCAGGCATGGTGGATATACGGCTCCGGCTCGGCATACCTGACTTGGATGAACGCTTACGGAACTATACTGGCTCCTATCGCGGCAATATTCATCGCAGACTACTTCGTATGCAAGAACAAGAGAACAGACATATACTCCCTGTTCACGGGCGCCGACGGAAGATACTGGTACAACAACGGTTTCAACCTGGCTGCGATCATCGCATGGGTTATATCCTTCATACTGCCGCTCATGACTTACTTCGGAGTACAGGGAAGCTTCTGGACATTCATCAATTCCATCAACTACATATGGTCGTTCGTACTTGGCTTCGTAATCTACGTTCTCCTTATGAAGACGAGCCTCGCAGGCAACTCTTATCTTACTGAAGAAGAACACGAAGCTCTTACTGACAGAAGGTAGCTCATTAAGTATTGTATTGATTACAGGTATTGATAGAGTCTACAATAACCTTATACAAAACTGTAGAAGCCTTTGATACCAAAGGCTTCTACTTTTATAAAAAACTTTGTAAAAAGGAGGACAAAAAGTTATGGATTTATTGATTAAAGGCGGCACAGTCGTAACTGCCACTTCAAGCTTCAAAGCAGATGTTGCGGTTAAAAACGGGAAAATCACTGCTGTAGGCGCCAACCTTAAGCCTGAAAAGAAAACAGAAGTTGTTGACGCCAAAGGAAAACTCGTTCTTCCGGGCGCTATAGACGGACATACTCATCTGGCTATGCCTTTCGGCGGGACGATTTCTACAGATGACTACTTCACTGGTACAAGAGCTGCTGTATGCGGCGGTACCACTACGGTATTCGACTTCGTTCTCCAAGGCGTAGGCGAAACTATGGACGCTGCTCTGGACAGAAGAGATGCTCTCTGTCAGGCTGACGGCCCTGCAGGCGACTATTCATATCACATCGGCGTAGGCGACGTTACTACTCCTGAAATGCTCGCATCGATGGACGAGTGCGTCAAGAGAGGCGTCACTTCATTTAAAGTATTCATGGTATACGATTTCGGCGTAGACGACGGTCAGTTCTTCGAAACTCTGCAACACGCTGCAAAGATAGGAGCTCTCGTAGGTGTTCACGCTGAAAACAGAGACGTAAACAACGTGCTCATCAAACAGTACCTTGCAGAAGGCAAGACAGACGCATGGTGGCACTATATGTCAAAGAACGAAGCTGTTGCGGGAGAAGCTGACGAAAGAGCTATCAACCTGGCAAAGATGGCGGGAACCTCCCTCTATATCGTTCATCTTGACAATAAACATGGTGTCGAAGCTGTAAGAGCCGCAAGAGATGAAGGATATCCTATCTTCGCCGAAACATGCCCTCAGTACCTGTACTTCACTAAAGACGTTTATAAGAACGGCATCCCTGAACTGGGACTCAGAGCAAGAGACTTCGTATGCTCGCCTCCAATGAAGGGCAAGGATTCCATGGACGCTCTCTGGGAAGGAATCAAAACAGGCGATGTATCCACGCTGGCTACAGACCACTGTCCGTTCCTGAAATCCGAGAAGGACTGGGGAATCACTAAGAAAGACGGTACTCCGGGAAACTTCACTACTATTCCTAACGGATGCGCAGGTATCGAAAATATGTACCCTTACATCCTTTCGGAAGCAAACAAGGGAAGAATCTCTTTTGAAAAGGCAGTAGCGATTTCCGCTACAAATCCTTCTAAGCTCTTCGGTATCGATTACTGCAAGGGCGCTATAGAAGTAGGTCTTGACGCTGATATCGTTGTATACGACCCTAAGAAGGAATTCGTAGTTAAGAACGATGAAAACCAGCACGGAGCTCTCGACCACACTATCTGGGAAAATGCTAAATTCAAGGGATATCCTGTTGCTACATACCTCAGAGGTAAACTGGTATTCGACGGAAAAGACTATGTAGGACAGAGCGGCGATGGTAAATTCGTTAAGTGCCGTAAAGTTAAATTCAAGTCACCGGAATTCTAAGACAACAGACTTTAAAAACTTTAAATCCCATTTAAAAGGCAGACCTTTCAAAGTCTGCCTTTTACTTTATCGCGCAATCCGCAAGTTTCCCGCTAAACCGTAAGCGAAGGAGCCGCATATGTTCTTGAAGCCAGCTCATTGTCCAGCATATAAAGACCCTTGCTGTCGCTTCCGAAGAGCTCATATTTTTTAATCATATCATCCGACGTATCCTCTTCTTCCGCCTGTTCCTTTACAAACCAGTCGAGGAACTGCATCGTCCTGAAATCCTTTTCCTCATATGCCGCGGCATAGATATTGTGAATCAGTCCCGTAACATACCTTTCGTGTTTTGCACTCTCATTGAGTGGATCTATGAACGCCTTGTACTCTTTGTCAGGCTTTGCTATTGCCTCGAGCACTACCGCCTCTCCGTTCTGCTGCAGATAATCCATAAATAGAACTGCATGATCCCTTTCTTCCTGAGCCTGCACTTTGTACCAGTTGGCAAAGCCGTCAAGACCTTCGTTCTTATAATAATTTGACATGTCCAGATACAGATATGCAGAGTAAAACTCTTTGTTCACCTGCTCGTTAAGCAATTCTACAACTTTTTTAGAAAGCATTGGTAAAACCTCCTTTATCATCAAATATACATCAATATTTTATATGTATGATTATAACACATTCGCAGACCTGTGCACAAGATTTCTTCACCAAAACAGTCCATTTACGGCGTTCGGCGTCATCTACAGACGATGACAGAGCTCTTGCGCTCGCCCGTAAACCCTGATAAAATATCATGGTAAATTACAAACAATAAGAAAGGAGATTCGGCACCGGACCGATACGAAAATATGGATTTTAAAAAACTTGCGGAGCTTATGTTTCCTGATATAGACAAGACTCCCGATTACTATGAAGAGCTTTTTCCAAAAAGAGATCTTCCCGACGGTGCAAAGGTAACGAGGCTCGGTCCCAGTCCGACGGGATTCATACACCTTGGCAATCTGTACGGCGCTTTCGTGGATGAACGTCTGGCACACCAGTCGGACGGCGTATTCTATCTGAGAATCGAAGATACCGATGACAAGAGATATGTTGAGGGCGCTGCCGAAACTATAATAAACTCTCTTGACTTTTTCGGCATAGAATTTGATGAAGGCGCCGGCCTGGCAGGAGAAAAAGGAAATTACGGACCTTATTTCCAAAGCAAACGAGGCGATATATACCGCTGTTTCGCAAAAGAACTGGTATCCCGCGCTCTCGCCTATCCATGCTTCCTTACGGAAGAGGAGCTTTCTGAAATAAGAAATGAACAGGAGAAAAACAAAGAGACTACTGGTATATACGGAAAATACGCCGAGAAAAACAGAAATCTGGCTTTAGAAGATATAGAAAACAAGATCAGAGACGACATACCATACGTAGTGCGTCTCAAATCCAGCGGAGCACCGGGAAAGAATGCAAAGCATATAGAAGTGGAGGATGCCGTAAGAGGCACCATATCCATGCCTGAAAATTTCCAAGACGTTATCATCCTGAAATCAACAGGAATACCCACATATCACTTTGCCCATGTAGTCGACGATTATCTGATGAGGACCACCCACGTGGTCCGCGGAGAAGAGTGGCTCATGTCTCTTCCTATACACATTGAACTGTATGAAAAGCTTGGTCTTGAGCCGCCTGTATACTGCCATACGGCGCAGCTTCTGAAGCTGGACGGCAGCAGCAAGCGTAAGCTCAGCAAGAGAAAGGACGCGGAGCTTTCTCTTGATTATTATCGAAAAAAAGGCTACTATCCCCAGGCTGTCAAGGAATACCTGCTGACCATACTGAATTCAAATTTTGAAGAGTGGAGAATTGATAACCCGGATGCCGACATGAACGATTTCGCCTTTACGACGGAAAAAATGAACAGCGGAGGTGCTCTGTTCGACATAAACAAGCTGAACGATGTGTCCAAAGATGTTCTTCTCAGGACATCCGCAGAGGAGCTTTACCGTTTCATGACTGAGTGGATAAGGGAGTTCAAACCCAACGCCCTCAAATACTTTGAAGGCAACGAGGAGTATATAGAAAGGATCCTGGATCTTGGCAGAAGCGGCAGCAAGCCGAGAAAAGACCTTATATATGCAAGCCAGATATTTGACTTCATAAGCTACTTCTTCGATGACTACTTCGTTATACAGGATTCTGTACCGGAAGAGGTCAGCGATGAAGACGCCGCCCAAATCCTTAAAAGATATCTCGCTTCATACGACCACAGCGATGAGCAGAGTGCATGGTTTGATAAAATCAGAAGCATAGCCGAAGAAATGGGTTATGCTGCAAAGCCTAAAGATTACAAGAAAAATCCCGGCATGTACAAAGGTCACGTGGGGCATGTAAGCACTGTTATACGCATAGCCGTAACGGGAAGAAGCCAGTCGCCCGATATATGGGAAATCCAGCAGATACTCGGTGAAGAGCGTACGAGAGAGCGTATAGAAATGCTTATAAAATAATGTATTTAAAAACTTCGGAGCCGATAGCATACCTGCTCCGAAGTTTTGTTTTACCTATATTATCGTTTAAATCCGCCAGCTTTCAAGATATTTCCTCTGCTCTTCCGTAAGCTCATCTATCTCGATGCTCCACGCCTTAAGCCTTTTTTCAGCGATAATATCATCTATTTCTTTTGAGACATCCACCACCTTGTTTTCAAGATTCATGTAGTTGTTTTTTACGTACAGCGCCGACATCGCCTGGACCGCAAAGCTGAGATCCATTATCTCCGCCGGATGACCGTCTGCCGCGGCTATATTTACTAGCTTTCCTTCTCCTATAACGTTGACTGTCTTCCCGTTTTTGAGTTCGTATCCCGTTATGTTTTTTCGCGCTTCAAATTTCGATACAGCGGCTTTTTCAAGCCCCTCCATATCTATCTCCACATTGAAATGTCCCGCATTGGCAAGTATTGCTCTATCCTTCATCCTGAGCATATGTTCTACCGTCACAGTATGTTTGCAGCCTGTAGCCGATACGAATATATCTCCCAAAGGAGCCGCGTCCTTCATTCTCATAACATCGCAGCCATCCATTTTCGCTTCCATTGCCTTGACGGGATCTATCTCCGTAACTATAACCCTAGCTCCCAGACCGGCTGCTCTCATGGCTATGCCTCTGCCGCACCATCCATATCCGATGACGACCACAGTCTTCGATGCCACAATGAGGTTAGTATTCCTCATGACGCTGTCCCATACCGACTGCCCCGTGCCATATCTGTTATCAAAAAGATGCTTGCACTTCGCATCGTTCACCGCTATCATGGGGAATTTGAGAACACCCTCTTTTTCCATGGCTTTCAGCCTTATCACTCCTGTGGTAGTCTCTTCGCAGCCTCCCATCACTTCTTCCGCAAGCTCAGGTCTTCTACTGTGCAGCATTTCCACAAGATCGCCTCCGTCATCTATTATGATATTGGGGCTGTGTTCAAGGCACATCTCTATATGTCTGCTGTATTCTTCGTCCGTCGCTCCGTGATACGCGAACACCTTTATCCCGCTGTCCGCCAGCGCCGCCGCCACATCATCCTGTGTAGACAGACCGTTGCTTCCGGTAACGGACATTTCAGCTCCTCCCGCGGCAAGCACCTGACACAGATACGCCGTCTTCGCCTCCAAATGTACGGACAGGCTTATTTTCACTCCCTTAAAGGGCTTATCACGTCTGAATTCCTCCTCTATAGATGACAGAAGTGGCATGTTGTTTTTCACCCATTCTATCTTTGTCTTTCCCGAAGGAGCCAGCTTGATATCTCTTATATCGTAACCCATATCTTCCCCTCTACTCTACCTACTCTACAGTCACCGATTTTGCCAGGTTTTTAGGCTTATCTATGTTACATCCCCTCTCTTTTGCAACATAGTACGCGAACATCTGCAGCGGCACCACCGCTAGGACAGGCGATACCTCATCCATGCACTGCGGTATGTATATCACTTCATCAGCCACTTTTTCTATGTCCGTCCTGCCTTCTTTGGCAACCGCAATAACTCTGGCTCCTCTCGCCTTTATTTCCTCCACATTAGAAACCACTTTTTCATACAGAAAATCCTGCGTCGCGATAGCAAACACGAGAGTATCCTCTTCCATAAGAGCTATTGTGCCGTGCTTCAGCTCTCCCGCCGCTATGGCAAAGGAATTTATATAGGATATTTCTTTAAGCTTGAGAGAGCCTTCATAGCAAACTCCGCTGTCAAGTCCTCTTCCTATGAAAAATACCTGTTCTTTTCTGTGGTATCTCTTTGCTATGGCGGCTATCCTGTCTTCTTCCTCAAAGATTTCCTCTACTTTCCCGGGAAGCTGCTTGAGCTCTTCAAGTATGCTGTCATAGTATTCCTTATCTATGGTGCCTCTCGTGCTTCCCATGTAAAGTCCTATGAGATACATGCATATCAGCTGAGTTGTGTACGCCTTGGTCGACGCTACCGCAATTTCCGGTCCCGCCCATGTGTAGAACACATCGTCGGACTCTCTGGCAACGGAGCTTCCCACTACATTGACCACCGACAGTACTCTCGCGCCCTTTCTCTTTGCTTCCCTTAGCGCCGCCAGAGTGTCGAGGGTTTCTCCCGACTGACTTATGGCTATAAAAAGAGTCTTATCGTCCACAAACGGGTCTCTGTACCTGAATTCGGAAGCCACATCCACCTCTACCGGTATTTTCGCCATCCTTTCGATCACGAGCTTTCCCACAAGTCCCGCATGATACGCTGTGCCGCACGCTACTATGTATATCTTGTTGAAGCTCTCTATATCCTCCCTGCTCATTGAGATACCATCGAGATTTACACGCCCGTCATCTGTTATACGTCTCATGAGCGTTTCCTCTATACCCTTAGGCTGCTCATGTATCTCTTTGAGCATAAAGTGTTCATATCCCTCTTTCTCAGCGGCGTCCGCGTCCCATGTCACATGGAACACCTCTCTTTTTACCCTTTCTCCCGCTTCATTGTATATCTTTATATCATCTTTAGTGAGTACAACCGTCTCATTGTTTTCGATGAGGTACACTTCTCTGACGTATTTCAGCAAAGCAGGTATATCGGAAGCTATGAAATTAAAGCCTTTGCCTATTCCCGCGACGAGGGGAGCATCCTTTCTCACGGCAACTATCTTATCAGGCTCCGCCGCAGCTATCGCGCATACCGCGTAAGCTCCTCTCATCTGTCCAACAGCCTTGTTTACGGCTTTCAGAAGATCTCCTTCATAAAATACACCTATGAGGTGAGCAATAACCTCGGAATCAGTCTCTGATTTGAAATTCACCTTATGCTCTTCCGCAAGCCACTGCCTTATTTCCTGATAATTCTCTATTATACCGTTATGTACTATCGCTATCGTATTGTCTTCATTGGTATGAGGATGCGCATTTACATCAGAAGGGGAGCCGTGAGTAGCCCATCTCGTATGTCCTATGCCCATAGAGCTATCAAAATCAGTATCTCCTATCATTTTTTCGAGATTTTTTATTTCTCCCACATGCTTTCTGATTTCTATACTGCCGTTTATGGGAAGGGCTATGCCCGCCGAATCGTATCCTCTGTATTCAAGTCTTTTGAGGCCGTCAATGATTCTCTCCTTCGCATGACTTTCACCTACATAACCAACTATACCGCACATATTACAGTTCCCCCTGTTTCGATCTTTCAGCATCATGTTCAATCAGCCGAATTTTTCCGTCAGCATTCCGGACAGGCTGTCGGCCATCGCCGTTATCCTGTCAACATCCTGTCCCTCTATCATTACTCTTACGAGCGGTTCTGTCCCCGACGGTCTTATGAGGAGCCTGCCCGTATCCTTAAGCTCTCTTTCCGCTTCGGCTACAGCTTTTTTAAATTCTTTATCATCGCTGTAAGCTCTCTTATTTTCATTTTTAACTCTGGCATTCCTGAGCACCTGAGGGAATACCTCTATATCGTCGGAAAGCTCCGAAGGCTTTCTTCCTGACAACATCACCGCTTTCATCAGCTGCAGCGAAGATAAAATACCGTCGCCGGTTGTAGTATGATTCAGGAAAATTATATGACCCGACTGTTCTCCGCCTATATTACATCCCGTCTTCAGCATGCTTTCAAGCACGTATCTGTCTCCTACCGAAGTGACATCAACACTGCATCCGATAGACTCCATATACCTGTGAAAGCCGAGATTGCTCATCACCGTAGCAGTCACCTTGTCGTGGGGCAGCTGTCCGAGTTTTTTCATCATAGAGGCACATATGCATATGAGCTTATCTCCGTCTATGATACGCCCTTTCTCATCCACCGCTATCAGTCTGTCGGCATCACCGTCGTATGCCATGCCTATCAACGCGCCTCTCTTCACAACCTCCTCCTGAAGTTTTTCCGGATGTGTGGAGCCGCACCCGTCGTTTATATTTATTCCGTTGGGCTCACTGCCTATAACGGCAACATCCGCGCCGAGCTCGGAATACACCTTGCCCGCGACTTTATAGGAAGCGCCGTTGGCACAGTCCAGCACTATCTTAACACCTTTTATGTCAGTGCTTATCGTCGATTTAAGGAATTCCGCGTATCTCTCAAGAGCGTCATCGTCAGCCTCAAGGCTTCTCCCCAGCTTATCTCCCGTTATGTGACTGCTCACATCTATATCTCTGAGAATGATGTCCTCTATATCGTTTTCTATATCGTCATCGAGTTTGAAGCCTTCTCCGTTGAAGAATTTGATCCCGTTGTATTCAAAAGGATTGTGAGATGCTGATATGACCACGCCTGCATCCACCTTATAATCCCTGACCAGGTATGCCACCGCAGGAGTAGGCAGGACGCCCACCTTTATTACATTACCTCCCACTGCCAGTATGCCCGCACTCAGAGCATCTTCAAGCATATCGCCGGAAAGCCTCGTATCCTTTCCTATGATGACCACAGGTCTTTTTTTATCACGGCTGAGCACATGGGCTCCCGCCTTCCCGAGCTTGAACGCCAGCTCCGGTGTAAGCTCTGAATTTGTAGCTCCCCTTACGCCGTCAGTTCCAAACAATCTTCCCATATTCTTCTCCTAGATTATATTTTATTCAGTCAGCTTCTCTGACCGTCACCGTTACTTCCAGCACGTTGTCTTCGTTGTACAGATACACATTGTCCGGGAGCTGTATGGATATTTCTCTTTTCGCCTCGGATGTAACTCCCGACAGATCCACATAAGCTTCTATCTCCTGAATCTCATCTATCACATCCGCAGCGCCTATAACGCGCACCGAATCAGCGCCTCTGACCGTGTCTATCTCAAATCCGGACTCGAGGTTCTGCGCCGTTATGCTTATGCTGACATCCTTGCTCTTCATGAGCTGCACCTGCATACTGGCCGTGGAATAATCCAGTGTCAGCCCTCTTACCTCCTTGCCGTCTTCAGTTACCGGCACCAGTTCGACATCTATGCTTCGGGAGTTTGCCTCCGCCATGTTTCTCGTCACCGTTCCCTTCACCGCGTCTACTTTTGCCACGCTGCTTTCGGCTCCGCTTACCGTAACGGTTTCAGGCTCTATATCGTACACCCACGGCTCGTATTCACTGTCTGACGTATCCTCTCCTATAAACTCTATTTCGACCGGCTTTTCCTCTTCCGCGATCTCTTCAACTTCAAATTCCACCGTATCATCGGAAATACTGTCAAGACTTATCCCATCCGGAAGGCTGAGCTCCAGTTCTTCCGTGTTCGTGCCTTCGCTACACGAAGATACGTCGACTGTTGCCACAAGCCCGGAATTCTTCGTTTCATTTACTTCCGAACGGCTTCCCTTTATTATCGCGCTTATCCCTATATCATCATCGTACACCACGGCCAATCCGCGTTCTGCCAGAGCTTCGGTATTTACGAAATTTATCTCTATGTTGCTTATCCTGTACTTAGTCTCCGGGTCTACTTCTCCCATAACGTACATCCATAGGAAAACAGCTATTACTAGGGAGAGCCCGCGCAAAACGTTTTTATTGTTCGGCATCGTTATTCCCCCTTTTTATCCTGTTTATGAACCTGCTCACACCGGACATAGGCCCTCTGCGCCCTCCGCCGAGGTACATCCCGAGGAGTTCCTTTTCCACCGTCTTTATATCGAGAAACCTGCTAAGCCTGCCCTCGCTCGCGGTGGAAATTATACCGGTCTCCTCCGATACGATTATGACAAAGGCATCGGAGTTTTCAGTTATACCTATACCTGCTCTGTGTCTGGTCCCTAAATCCTTGCTTATGCTGTTGTCTTTGGTAAGAGGCAGCATGCATCCCGCGGCATGCACTCTGTCTCTTCTTATTATCATCGCCCCGTCGTGAAGCGGCGCTCCTTCGTAAAATATATTCCCTATAAGCTGTTCCGATATTTCCGCATCTATTACCGTTCCCGTTTCGATGATATCCATCAGAGACGTCTCTTTTTCAAAGACTATCAGAAGCCCTTTGCGGTCTTTTGAGAAGTTTTCAACAGACTTTACTATCTGAGCTGTTATGTGCTTTCCCTTTTCCTTGTCCATCTGAGCGAAAGGAGCTTTAACAAGCTTGCTTCTGCCCATGTATTCAAGAGCTCTTCTGAGTTCGGGCTGGAATACTATGAGAATCGCCACCGCACCTATCGCCAGTGTCCCAGTAAGGAGCCAGTTCATCGTATGCAGCTCCAGAACATCAGACAGGAATGTGGCGACCACCAGCAGCAGCACCCCTTTGAGAAGCTGCTCCGCCCTCGTCTGCTTTATCAGCCCAAGGAGCTTATATATCACGAAAGCGACGATAAGTATATCTATTATATCGGTAATACTTATACCGGAAAATACATTTCTAAAAAAATCCTGCATACATCTACCTTACCCTCTGATTATCTTATTCTATTTTACAGAAATCCCACTTTCTTTTCAATAGATATATAATGTGTTTTGCGTGAACCTTTGGCACACACAACCGCGCGGACATGCTCTCCGCAAAAACCAATTCGAGACGAAGCCCTGCTTCGTCTCGTTTCGTCCGTCTTCGCGTTATCTGCCCGTGCCCGCGTCAGTGTGATGTTTCCAGAAGCCCGTAATCCTTATCCGTCCTTCTGTATACCACATTGACCGAATCCGTTTCCATATTGAGGAACACGAAGAAGTTGTGAGCAAGAAGCTCCATCTGAACTATAGCTTCATCCACAGTCATCGGCGTTAGCTCGAACTTCTTCTTCTTTACAACGTGTAATTCCTCCTCTTCTTCAAACTCAGGCAGCTCGGAAAACATGAAATCCTTCTGCCCTTTATATTTATTCTGGAGTTTTGACTTGAACTTCGACATCTGGCTCGACAGCTTTTCTATTACTCTGTCGACAGCATCGTATGGGTCGTCGGCCTTCATTTCAGCTCTGAAAATCGTGCCTCTTGCATTTATCGTAGCTTCTACTTTATACCCGCCTTTCTCCTTTTTCACCATTACATTACCTGTGATTTCATTTGAAAAGTATTTGTCGAGCTTTTCAAATTTCTTTTCTATAGTCTCCTTGAGTTTTTCGCTGGGACTATAATTCTTTCCGGTTATGATTGTCTTCATACTAACAACCTCCTTTAAAGCCTTTCTTTGATTATAACATGTAATTTGAGAATTTTCAATAAAGTCTGTATATGACTCAGCTGACCTGATCTTTGCCCCCACACCTGCCTTTACCTGATTTTATCAGAGGACTTACTTCTAAACTACGCCATGATCACTGCCGCCTTGCGTACAGCTTACGTGGGACCTTTTGCCCGTAGCTGGCCTGGCCTTTCAATCACAGACCTGAGTCATATACAGGCTTTATGAAATTCTCATATTTTAAGGAGTGTTGCTCTCATCATGTCTTCTATTGCCGCCGGATGCGAGAGATAGTACAAAGATGCCTGCCGCCCCGGCTGAAAGCATCGCTCTGCTGCATGCGTCAGCAGTTGCTCCCGTAGTATATATATCATCCACCAGAAGTATGTTTTTACCTTCCAGTCCGCTTTTGCGCCATTCCCGTACTTCAAACGCACCCTCAACCGCCATCGCCCTTTCAGCGATATTCATCCCGCTCAGAGGTTTTGTTTCTCTTATCTTCACCAGACTTCTGCTGTCGAGCGGTATCCCGGTGAGACGCGACAGCCTTGCCGCCATTATCTCCGTCTGGTTATACCCTCTCTTTCTCTGTCTTTTGCTGTGCAGAGGAACCGGAACGATGACATCCGCCTCTATATCCTCGCAGGATATCCTATCATACATTATATCACCGAATTCCCTTCCCATATACCCCCTGTCGCCATATTTGAAGGAAAGTATCATATTTCTTTCAGCAATTCCGTATGTCATACAGCTAAAACCTCTTATAAAATCGTGCCTCTCAGAGATACAGTCATAGCATATATTCCCTCTGTATGTATCGGAAAGCGCTTTACCGCATTTCACACAGCACTTTCCGTTTATCCAGTGAATCTTTGCCGCGCAGGCATCACACAGCGAATAAGTTCTTCCTCTGTCTATCATGCTTCCACAGGATATACAGTATATCCCTGACGGGAACAGCATTTCCGCGGCACTTTCCGCTATCCTTCCCCACAACCCCTTGTTTTTCATCTACATATCCTCCATATAAACGAGAGCTCTGAGCCTGTATACCAATCCCGAAAATCTTTCGCTTATTCTGTCGTTGTCGACCATTGCCCTCAGCTTGTTTTCCGAACCGACAAGAACAACGGTCCGTTTACCCCTTGTCACCGCCGTATACAGAAGATTTCTCGTCGCCAGCATAGGAGGAAACCAGCTTACCGGCATTATTATTACCGAAAATTCACTGCCCTGACTCTTATGCACTGTCACGGCATACGCCAGATCCAGTTCATCCGCCTGAGCGAAATCATAGGTGACGTATTTAACTCCATCGTATACTACGGTTATCTCGTTGAATTCTCTGTCTATGCTCTCTATAAATCCCACATCTCCGTTGAATACCCCTTCTCCTTCCGTAAAATCTTCCGCATTTTTCCATGCGAGCTGATAATTGTTTTTTATCTGCATTACTTTGTCGCCTTCACGAAATACCCTGTCTCCGAAGGTCTTTTCTTCAAGCTCCGAAGACGGAGGATTGATAATATCCTGAATCTGCCGGTTAAGATTAACGCTTCCCAGAAGACCTTTCCTCACCGGCGTCAGAATCTGTATATCGGCAGAAGGCGATATATCGCTGTAATAACGTGGAAGCCTTGATGTACAGAGCTCTTTTATTGTTTCGAGCATTTCCTTTTCGCTGCTTCGCCTGAGCATGAAAAAATCTTTATCTTTTACGTTGCATTCCGGATATTCGCCTCTGTTTATCCTGTGAGCATTCACCACTATCATGCTTTCACCAGCCTGTCTGAATATCTCTGTAAGCTTAGTGCAGTATATGTATTCACTGTCTATCATATCCCTCAGCACATTACCTGCTCCAACCGACGGAAGCTGATCCGCATCACCCACAACTATGAATCGTGTCCCCGGCTTTATAGCGCTTACCAGTCCGTTCATCAGCATGATATCTATCATCGAAGCCTCATCAACTATGACGGCATCGTAATCTAAAGGAGCTTCCTTTGTCTTTCCGAATCTCATCATATCTTCATCTTCCGAAAAATAGTATTCAAGAAGCCTGTGTATCGTCGACGCGTCATGTCCCGATGTTTCTGTAATGCGCTTTGCCGCCCTTCCCGTCGGCGCCGCTATTGCAGTCTTAAGTCCGCTTTCCTCCAATATGTTTATTATAGTATTGAT
The DNA here is from genome assembly GCA_964473095.1 of uncultured Oscillospiraceae bacterium. GTDB lineage: Bacteria > Bacillota > Clostridia > Peptostreptococcales > Anaerovoracaceae > Lentihominibacter. The sequence continues at coordinate 27,648 of CAYYMY010000011.1, forward strand.
TATAGTTGTCTTTCCCGTTCCCGGTCCTCCCGTTATTACAGACACACCTGAATCGAGGGATTTTACGACGGCGTTTTTCTGATTTTCCGAAAGATATATACCCGTCGCGTTTTCGACCCTGCTTATCAGGCTTTCGACAATGCCCTTAACAGGCTTAAGAGGCGCGCTGTTAAGCGACGCGAGACTTTTGCACACGTTCTGCTCCGCCATATAGTAAGCCATCAGAAACACCACAACTCTTCCGTCCAGATTTTCAACGTGCACATCGCCTGCAAAAGCCATCTCGGTTATCGCATCCTCTATGCTCTCCATATCTATATCCAACAGCTCCCCCGTTTTTTCACATAAAAGCTTTCGCGGAAGAAAGGTGTTTCCCTCTGACGCAAAATAAGAGAGGGTGAATTTCACACCGCTTTTTATCCTGAATCCGTCGTCCTTTGCCACTCCCATTTTTTCAGCTATTTTATCGGCTTTTTTAAAGCTTATGCCGAAAATATCATCGACCAGCCTGTAGGGATTTTCTCTTACCGCTTCTATGGTATCGGGACCGTATACCTGATACAGTTTCATCGCGTAATTGGAGTTTATACCAAACTGCTGAAGATACAGTGTGATATTGGCGAATTCTCTGTGTTTATTGAAGGCTTCCGCTATTTTCTCCGCTGTCTTTGCTCCTATCCCTTGTATCTCACAGAGCTTTTCCGGTGATTTCTCTATTATTTCAAGAGTCTTATCTCCAAACCTTGATACTATGGACGCGGCAGTTTTTCTGCCTATTCCTTTCATCGCGCCGGAAGAGAGAAAATCTCTTATGCCTTCCTCGGTAGAAGGCAGCTCTTCTTCAAAGCTTTTCACGGAAAACTGTTCTCCATATGTGGGGTGTGTTACGAACTCGCCTTTTATCGTATAGCGACTGCCTACCCTCGGCGAGGGAAGCGTTCCTACTATGGTGAATGCTTCCGTGTCCGTCTCAAAAACGGCTACAGTGTAGCCGTTTTCTTTGTTATGAAATATTATTTCCTCAATTGTACCCTTATGTTCTTCCTGCATTTTCAGTCCGCCTGTCTGTATCTGCTTTTCCAGTCTTTCTGCTATCTGCTTAGCTTCATCGGGTTTGACGATCATAGGGCTTTCCTTCCTTATTCCTGTTTCTGTCCGGTCTCATCTTCAGATACTCTGTACAGCATCCTGTTGTCGAGAGTCCATACTCTTTCACTGAAATGCCCCGGCTCTGTTTTTTCCAGAGCTTCCTGCATATCAAACATTTTCGCATCTATCGTATCGAGGTAATGAAGCATTTCCGCTTCAGGAAACAGCGGTTTTTTAGGACTTCCGAACTCCGGCTCATAGTGATGGGATATTATCATATGCTCCAGCATCACCGCTTTTTCCCGCGGCATTCCGAGCTCCTCCGCAAGCCTGTCTATCGTTCTCACTCCCTGCACTAGGTGCCCCAGCATTTGTCCCTCAAATGAATATCCCGTGGACATGCCCAGCTCGTTTGAGTCTATCTCATTTATCTTTTCCATATCATGAAGGATTACGCCTGCCATCACCAGCTCTCTGTTGAGATTGGTATAGACCTCACATGCCCGTTCCGCCATCATCAGCATTCTCTTTATATGATACAGAAGACCTGCAAGCTCAGCGTGATGATTTTTCTTTGCCGCCGGATAATACATAAGCTTATCTCTGTTGATTTCCAGTTCTTTCAGACATATGCCCTTCAGGTCCTCGTCCTTGAAGCCCTCCGTTTTTTTATATATAAAGTCGTACATGTATCCGGCATCTTCCGGCGCCGCCTTGATATAATCCTTCAGGTCGATGTTATCTTCCGCCGATGTCTGCCTTATCCTGCTTATTCGCAGCTGTTTCATCCCGTTCCACTCGGTAACGAGAGCTTTTACCTTTATGACATTGCCTTCTTTTATCTTTTCAAGTCCCTGCAGTTCCTCATCCGCTATGTCCCATTTCTTTGCGGATATTTCTCCCGTCCCGTCGGCAAGGAGAAGATCGAGGTACGCTTTTTTGTTGGAGCCCACCTTCACCGCCACTGCTTTCACGATAAAATATGATATAAACTCCTGATTCGTCTTCAAATCCGAAATATATATGTCTTTCATTACGGTTATGCCCTTTCATTGAGTATGCTTAAAATTATACACGTACATTATACCATGTTTTGTCTGCTTTGTACGTAAAAACCATATCCTCCCGATACATTGAATGCCTCTATGCCTTTCTGTGTGAGTATCCTGCACGCTATATAGCTTCTCAGCCCGCTGTGGCAGTATACGTATACTTTCCTGCCCGCAGGTATCTCCTCCGTCCTTTCACGCAGCTCGTCGAGAGGTATATGAAGGGAGCCGTCGATATGTCCCGTCCTGTACTCAAAATCAGTTCTGACGTCAAGTATTACAGGAGCATCGTCCCGGCTTTCCGACAGTACATCCTCCACATCATCCCAGTGTGCCTGCTTTACAAGTCCTTCGATAATATTTTCAATCGTGTATCCCGCCATATTGACTGGGTCCTTGGCAGATGAATACGGAGGAGCATATGCAAGATCGAGCTCGGTCAGAGCTGCCGCATCCATTCCTGCTCTCACTGCAGTCGCTATCACATCTATACGCTTATCCGCTCCTTCGGAGCCCACTATCTGTCCTCCGAGTATTCTCCCGCTTTCTTTCTCAAACAGAACTTTTATCGTCATAGGCTTCGCTCCCGGATAATATGCCGCGTGAGACATTCCTGAAAGTATGACATGATCGTGATTTATGCCGGAGGCTTCAGCCAGCTTTTCGTTCAGACCGGTGCTCGCTATCGTCATATCGAACAGCTTGAGCACGGAAGAGCCCTGCGATCCCTTGAAGCTGCTCTTTATGCCGCATATATTGTCCGCCGCTATCCTCCCCTGTTTATTTGCCGGACCTGCAAGGGCTATTACTGTATCTTCTCCGGAGACGAAATTCTTTACCTGAACAGCATCGCCCACCGCATATATATCTTTTATGGAAGTCTCCATGTGCTCATCGGTGCATATCGCTCCTTTTATCCCCAGCGCAAGTCCCGCATCCTTTGCCAGAGAATTTTCAGGCATTACTCCAACTGCCAGAATCACTATATCGCAGATCACATTTCCGCCTTCTTCGACCGTCACCGCCGTCTTTCCGTCTTTTTTCTCTATACCGGTAACCGACGAGTTGAGCCTCAGATATATTTCCTTTTTTATCATGTATTTATGCACTATGGATGCCATGTCCTCATCAAGAGGGGGCATCACATGAGATGAACGCTGCAACAGCACTGTATCCAGACCTCTATTCTTCAGATTTTCCGCCATCTCAAGCCCTATGAATCCGCCGCCTATTACAGCGGCAGTCTTTGCTCCGTTTTTCCCTATATAGTCGTATATGGCGAAGGTGTCTTCCACGCTCCTGAGTGTGAACACGTTGTCATTTTCCACTCCCGGTATATCCGGCACGATCGGCTTTGCGCCCGGAGAGAGAATCAGCTTATCATAATCCTCATCGTATTCTCTTCCGCTCGCAAGCTCTCTTACCTTCACTTTTTTGCTTTTACTGTCTATACTGATGGCTTCGCAGTTTACACGGGCATCTATCCTGAACCTTTCGAAAAAGCTCTGAGGTGTCTGCAAGGTAAGTTCATTTTTATCCATTATCTTGCCGCCTATATAATACGGAAGTCCGCAGTTGGCGTACGAAATATACCCGCTTCTTTCAATTATCACTATCTCCGCGTTCTCATCAAGTCTCCTGAGCCTTGCAGCCGCCGTAGCGCCTCCTGCTACTCCTCCTATTATCAAAACTTTCATATTATCTGTCCTTTCTTTTTTATAGTATATCATCTCAAGCCTCATCTAAGTATGATTATTTCAAAAA
>CAYYMY010000012.1:0-31063 GCA_964473095.1 uncultured Oscillospiraceae bacterium
TCTTAATTGTCAAGACATATGTTACACTTTGAGAAATACTCTTTTACTATCTGATCGGGACTTTTGAAATCTAATTCTGAACACTTCTCTCTTATACAGTATCTTTCCATCTTCCCTTCTGTGCAGTACTTTATCAGATACTTGTTTGATTCCGAATGGAAATTAACACGTATCACCTTATTGTCTTACGCAAGAAAAAAAACTGCCATTATATCGGCAGTATTTTAAATGTCTAAAATAATTCCCTTATCTCTGATATATTTCTAATTCCTTTTATTACTATGCTTTTTTCCCCTTCCGTCCTCCTTTCATCATTTATCTCTTTAAGCGCCTTTACCGCTCTCTCCGCATTTTTTACAGGCATCACTATCCGTTCAAACCCGAGGCGGGCCGCTTCTCTTATTATCTTTTCACTGTTTTGGACTGCCCTGAGATCTCCGGTCAGTCCGATCTCCCCAAAAGATATCGTCCTGCTGCCGACAGCTCTGCCCCTGTATGACGAATAGATTGCAACAGCTACCGCAAGATCGGTATATGTGCCTTCCGGCCTTATACCTCCCACTATGTTCACATACACATCCTGGTTTATCATTGACATGCTCATTTTTTTCTCCAGAACGGCAAGTATCATATTAAGGCGTGAGTTTTCCACTCCTATTGATGTTCTCCTTGCAAAACCTATATTGGTAGGTGATGTCAGAGCCTGAACTTCCAGTACGAGAGGTCTTGTCCCCTCATATACCGCTGTTACCGCGGAGCCCTCGCTTTCTCTGTCCATTTCTTCGAGCAGAGTACCGGAAAGGTTTTCTATCTCCACAAGTCCGGACTCAGCCATTTCAAAGGCGCCTATTTCGCTCGTGGTTCCGAATCTGTTTTTCTGCGCTCTCAGTATCCTCAATTCATGGCTTCTGTCTCCCGTGAAGCTGAGTACGCAATCCACCATGTGCTCAAGTATTCTCGGACCGGCAAGGTCTCCGCTCTTGGTAACATGCGCCACTATGAACACAGGTATTTCTCCTGTCTTTCCTATCCTCATGAGTTCATTGCCGCAGGCACGCACCTGCGAAACGCTTCCCGGAGAAGATTCCATATCCGAAGTATACATCGTCTGTATTGAATCAATTATCAGAAATTCTGGCTTTATACGCACGCATATCTCGCTCACGCTGTCTATATTGGTTTCTGAGAGTATGAGAAGATTATCTGAAATTTTACCGCATACTCTGTCTGCGCGTATCTTTATCTGCTCCTCGGATTCCTCTCCCGATACGTACAGCACAGTTCCCTTTTCTCTGGCTATATGAGACGCCGCCTGTATTATTATCGTTGATTTGCCTATCCCGGGCTCTCCCGATATCAGAGTGAGCGACCCGGGAACGAGCCCTCCTCCAAGCACTCTGTTCAGTTCGTTTATCCCTGTATCCAGTCTTTCTTTTTCCCCAGATGATACCGCGGACAATTTTACAGGCTCTGTGGCTTTATCAATCATTCCCGAAGTTTCGGATCCGTATCGCTTAAATGATCCGGAAGTCCTTCTCCTCTTATCGTTCGCATCGGTATCCACGACTTTTTCTTCAACGAATGTATTCCACGCTCCGCATATACATTGCCCCATCCATTTCGGACTCTCATATCCGCATTCCTGACACACAAAAACTGTTTTTCCTTTTTTGGCCATATGTTATCCTTTTATGAATTACTGTCTATTTTTACTGCTCTTCCTGATGTTCAGCTATTATCTTCTGAGCTATCTGGGCAGGTACCTCCTCATATCTCTCAAAGCTCATAGTGAAGCTTCCTCTTGCCTGAGTCATGGACCTCAATACTATGGCATAATCAAAGAGCTCCGCCTGAGGTGCTTCAGCCATCAGCTTCTGTCCGCCGCTTGCAAGAGGTTCCATACCGAGTATTTTACCTCTTCTCTTATTCATATCACCCATAACATCACCCATATACTCATCAGGGACAACGATTTCCAGCTTCATAACAGGCTCAAGCAGGCAAGGTTTTGCCTCTGATATTCCCTTCTTGAACGCCAGTGAAGCCGCAATCTTGAACGCCATTTCGTTGGAATCCACATCGTGGTATGAGCCGTCGTAGAGAACAGCCTTTATATTCACAACCTTATATCCTGCAAGAGCTCCTTTCTCCATGGATTCTCTCAGACCTTTTTCAACGGCAGGAACATAATTCTTAGGTATAGCTCCTCCGAACAGCTCCTCCGAAAACTCGAATTCCTCCTGAGAAGGCGAAAATCTTATATGAACATCACCGTACTGACCTGCACCCCCTGACTGTTTCTTATGTTTTCCCTGTACATCCGATGTGCCCTTTATCGTTTCTCTGTAAGCTATTTTCTGAGGTACGGTCACAACATCTACGCCGAACTTATCCTTGAGCTTCGCCATTATTATATTGAGCTGGATTTCTCCCTGTCCCCCAAGGAGCATCTGATGAGTTTCAACATTTCTTTCAAGTTTGAAGGATGGATCCTCTTCCATCAGTTTGTGGAGCCCGGCGCCCACTTTCTCATCATCGCCTTTATCCGCAGGCTCTACCGCTATGTAAAGTGACGGCTCAGGGAATTCTACAGGAGGGAGCTTGATTATATTTCCCTTTTCACATAGGGTATCGCCTGTCTTCGTGAACTGAAGCTTGGCTATCGCTACGATATCTCCTGCCTCCACTGCCGGGGCGTCTTCCTGGGTCTTGCCTCTCATGAAAAACATTGACCCCAGTTTTTCAGCTTTTTCAGCTCTTGCATTGTATATTTCCTGACCGCTCTTTAAAGTTCCGGAAATCACCTTGGCAAGAGAAATCTTTCCAAGGAACGGATCTGCTATGGTTTTGAATACAAACGCGGCAGGCTTTCCGGCAGGGTCCGCCTTTACCTTTATATCCTCGTCAGAATCGTTTTTAGCATCATGATCCTCATGATCCGCAGCTTTAGGCACCAGGTCTATGAACTTGGCGAGCACGTCTTCTATTCCGTCACCGGTTACTGCCGAACAGGACATCACCGGCACGATATCTCCGGCGCCTATACCATGAGACAATCCTCTGTTGAACTCTTCATCGGTAAACTCTTCTCCCGAGAAGAATTTTTCCATCAGCTCTTCGTCCGTTTCAGCTATCGCTTCAGTCAGCGCATCCTTGTCATCCAGCGTAACCACGGAAGTCCCGAACCTGTTCTTCAGCTCATCTATCACTTCTTCCACATTTACGTTTTCCTTGTCAGTCTTGTTTATAAGGAAGAATTTAGGAATGTTGAACTGTCTGCATGAATTCCAGGCTTTTTCCGTACCCACCTGTACTCCTGATGAAGCGTCTACTACTATTGCCGCGGCTTCAACCGCTCTAAGCGCTGAATTCACTTCTCCTATAAAGTCAAAAAATCCCGGTGTGTCGACGAAGTTGATTTTTACATTTTTATATTCAACAGGCACAAGAGAAGTGCTTATGGAATAGCCCTTTTCAATTTCCATCTTATCGTAATCGGAAACAGTATTTCCGTCCTCGACTTTTCCGAGTCTGCTTATAACTCCCGTAGCCAGCAGAGCAGCTTCAAGAAATGTAGTTTTTCCGCATCCTCCATGTCCTACCAGTGCAACGTTTCTGATATTTTCACTTTTATAGCCCTTCATCTAACGAGACCTCCCTATTTTTTTTGTAACGATACTGATATTATATCATTGTAAATTAGTTATTACAATACAATTAAATTCCAATATTCTGACATTCTGAATAATTTTCAAATTCACAAAAAAAGACCTGCGGCAGATTTGCCGCAAGCCGTTAAAATATGTTCAGTTTTTTAATTCAAGCGCTTTCTTAGGGCAGCTTTCAGCGCATATACCGCATTCTATGCACTTGTCTTCCGTCAGCTTCCAGATCTTTTCTTTTCTGTCCACCTCGAGAGCATCCTCAGGACATTTCTTTGCACAGATAGTGCAGTAAATGCACTTTTCCTCTATGAGAACAGGCTTTCCTCCGGCGTTGGTGTCCGCTTCCTCTTCTTTCGGTTTAGTGAAAGTTTTACTGGTTTTTTTAATATCCGGAGCTGTATATTCCTTCTCCATTATCAGGCATTTTTTAGGGCATACTTTTACACAGCTTTCACACTGCACGCAGTCAAAATATTCTATTGCCCATGTGCCCGCCTTCTTCTCAACCTTGATTGCCTGTGACGGACATGCTCTTTCACAAAGTCCGCACATTATGCAGTCTTCTATTTTTATCCCTATATGACCTCTGAGCTTATCCGGATATTCCACAAGTACGAACGGGTACTGTGTCGTAGCCGGTTTTCGGAAAAGATTCCTGAGCATCCTTCCACCCAGCGTAAATACTTTTATCTTGCTTTTCGCCATATTCTGCCTCCTATCTCTCCGTACAGCTTATGCACGGGTCAATGGTAAGAATGAGGGTCGGCACATCTGCGAGCTGAGACCCCTTCAGCGTTTCGATCATCGGAGCTATATTGCTCGTGGTCGGTGTTCGCAGACGGAAACGGTCAAGATATTTTGTTCCGTTTCCTTTGACATAGTATATAGCCTCGCCTCTCGGCTGTTCTATACGCATGAAAAACTCACCGTCCGGATTCCCTTTTACAGGTACCGTAACAGGTCCGTCAGGGATTTTTCCTATAGCTTCTTCTATTATTTCAAATGACTGGAGGAGTTCTTTCAGGCGCACTTCACATCGCGCGTATGAATCTCCGTCTTTCGCTACTATCGGCTCAACGGTAAGGTCTTTGTATGCCGCAAACCCGAGAAGCCTTGTGTCGTATTCAACACCGCTAGCCCTGAGCATAGGCCCCACCGCTCCCAGAGCAATGGCATCTTCCTTGCTCAGCACTCCCGTCTCCTTCATACGGCTCTGTACCGTATAATCATACAGGAATGTGTTGATTATAGGTTTCAGCTCCGACTCTATGTCCTTAACGGAACGCAGAACTTCGCTCAGCATGGCAGGATCTATATCTCTGCTTACTCCTCCTACACAGTTTGCCGAGTGAATAATTCTTCCTCCTGTGGTCTTATCAAACATGTCCAGGATCTTTTCGCGAAGACGCCAGCTCTCCATAAACAGGCTTTCAAATCCTATAGCGTCAGCCAGAAGCCCCAGCCAGAGCAGATGACTGTGCACTCTGCTCATCTCGAGCCATATCGTTCTCAGATATTTGGCACGATCGGGCACTTCCACACCCATTACCTGCTCTACCGCTTCGCAGTAACCGAGCCCATGTCCGCAGCTGCATATTCCGCATACACGTTCCGCGATATATACATACTGTTTATAATCTCTTTTTTCTACCAGTTTTTCAAGTCCTCTGTGAATATATCCGATGCTCGGGATCGCGCCCACCACCGTTTCATCTTCCAGCACGAGGTCCAGATGAACAGGCTCCGGCAGTACCGGATGCTGAGGACCGAAAGGTACTATACTTCTCTTTGCCATATTTCCTACTCCTTACTTCTTAAACGGTGTCTTTTCATCTATCCGGTACAGTCTGTCACCGTAATCCAGATGGATGTCGGTGATTTTTACTCCGAAGAGCTCCGCCGTTTCGTTTTCCTGAAGGAAAGCGCACGGATATATCTGCGTTATACTCGGAACTTCCTCGTCTTCACTCATATCCAGTCTGATAGTCACCATGTCGTAATCTTTACAGAAGGAATAGCTCATTTCATACCCGCCTTCAACTGAAACGGCGCAGATTTGAACAAGTCTCCAGTCCTCTGTTTTCATATCCATGATGGCGGAAAAAAATTCTTCCATCGTAACTTTTTTGATCTCACTCTGATATGCCATCTGTGTCACCTCCTGCCGTTTTCATCGCTTCGCGTTTCTCGTCCAGTACTTTGAGAGCACGGACCACACCGTCGATAATAGCTTCCGGTCTGGCTGCACATCCCGACACGTAGACATCGACCGGTATAACGGTATCTATACCTCCGCTTATATTGTAGCATTCCTTGAATACGCCTCCGGTACATGCGCATATGCCTACAGCAACTACGACTTTAGGCTCTGCCATCTGACTGTAAAGCTGTTTTACGACACTTTCCGTCTGACTGTTGACGCCCCCGGTGATAAGAAGTATATCCGCCTGAAAAGGATCTCCGACATTGATGATGCCGAATCTTTCGATATCGTACTTAGGCGTCAGGCAGTCCAGTACCTCTATGTCACATCCGTTGCAGCTGCTGGCATCATAATGAAGCAGCCACGGTGATTTTGATACTTTTTTCATGCTTCTCCTCCTTATTTGATCAACATCAGAATCAGTATGTTAATTCCTCCGGCTATCAGAGTAACTATCCAACAGCTATGAAGGAGCAGATTCCATTTTACACGTGCAGCAACATTATCGAACAGTATCTCCAAGAAATACAGCACCATGCAGAATACAACCGCTATAACCCAGCTGTACCATGTACTGTTCACAAAGAACAGCGCGAATATTCCCAGGAGCAGTATCTTCTCATAATACTCAGCTATATCTACAACCGCAAGGGTCGTACCCGACATTTCCGTGGTGATTCCCTTTACCATCTCCTGATGAGCATGATGGCTCGTCGCCAGATCGAACGGAGATTTGCGGAATTTTATAGTGGCTATGAACATGAAACCTATGAGCAGCCCCGGCATCCATGCCACCGCGCTTACGTCATTCTGAACTATATCGGATATATGGAATGAGCCTGTGGCAAGATAAAATCCAACCGCTACGAGCAGCGTCATAGGCTCATACGCCATAGTCTGAAGCATTTCTCTGCTCGCGCCCATATTAGCATAAGGCGATGAACTGCAGGATGCCGCTATGATAAGGAATATATCAGCTGTGCTGAGCACGAACAGCACCATGAGTATATCCGCACCCGCAAACAGCATCGCGCCTACAATCATCATAACTATGAGATAGCTGAGCGCCAGCATCATCTGCGCGTTGTTTACAGCTATATTTTCTTTTGAAAAGAGCTTGCCGAGATCATAAAACGGCTGAAGGAGTTTAGGACCCTTCCTGCACTGCATCCTGGCGCTTATGATACGGTCAATACCGTCCAGCAGACATCCGAGAATAGGTGCGAATATCAGATATGCTAATACTAAAATCACATTTATCATAATACGGCACCTCCTATTACGATACAGAATCCTATTATCAGTCCCACCGTCGCTATGATAATGGAGGGAGTAAACAGACTCTTTTCTTCCGTTTCAAAACACATATACCAGTTGCTGAGATGCATTCGTTCCTTTTCTCCGAAGCTGTTTGTAAAGCTCTTGTTGTCTCCTTCATTGGCTCCCGCCATGTATAAAGGAACGATCTTCCTGCGCGCGCCTTTGCTGACAAACCACATGATGAGCGGTATGATGAGTATAGCTATAAGCATGAGCGCCATAGTCGCAAGTATATTCATAGACAGAACATCTGTCGAGTTTCCAAAGAGATCCTGAACTATAGGATCTACCATCCTGCTCGCGACAAACGGCAGTAACAGACATATAAGAAGCATGCAGGCAACATGGAAGAACATGGATACATATTCGTCCGCTTTAGTCTTGTCCTCCTCAACCTTTTCAGGCTCTGCATGAGCAAGGAGTTTAGCGAGCCACTTGGTCCAGTAGAACATAGTAGCCGCGCTTCCGTAAGCAATGAACAGAACGAGAAGGAAATTTCCCGAATCCGCAAAGGCTTTGAACGCTCCCCATTTTGATATCAGCATTCCAAACGGAGCAAGATACATTCCTACTATTCCTATGCCCATTATATAAGCGAGCTTCGGTATTCTGAGTATAAGTCCGTGCATATCCTCTATGTCACGGGATCCCGTGGAGTTTTCCGTAGCTCCCACAGACTGGAACAGCATTGACTTGCTTACAGCGTGGAATATTGTGAGGAATATCGCCGCCCAGATAGTTTCCGCAACACCGATACCGGCGCATCCTACTATCAATCCGAGGTTTGCCACGGTGGAAAGTGCAAGCACTTTCTTCGCGTCGCTCTGAGAAATAGCTATGACGCTTGCCGCAATAAACGTGAATCCGCCTATGCACGCCACAAGAAGCCCCGTCATATTCCCGTGAAGAGCCGGTGAAATCCTTATCAGCAGATAAACTCCCGCTTTTACCATCGTAGCGCTGTGGAGCAGTGCGCTGGACGGAGTAGGCGCCACCATCGCACCCAGAAGCCATTTTGAGAACGGAAGCTGGGCAGATTTGGTGATCCCTGCCAGAGCAAGGCATATGAGAGGCAGCTGCGCTCCTACGCTTACAACATCAACGAGCTGCACGGAAGCATGTACATTTGCCATCCATACGGTGCCCACCACGAAGCCGAGACCGCCAAGCAGATTCATCCACAAAGCGCGGAAGCTGTTTGTAACAGCTTCATCAGTTCTCGTATATCCAATCATCAGGAAGGATATAACGCTCGTTATCTCCCAGAAGAAATACATCCAGATCAGGTTCTGAGCAAGAACCAGTCCGAACATCGCTGCCAGAAACAGAAACAGCATTGAAAAGAAAAACGGCTGCCTGTCCTTGACATCTTTGTGATGCTTGTGATATCCCTTCATGTATCCTACCGTGTATATACATATGAATCCTCCCACAAATGCAACGATAAGACACATCAGGATACTGAGCCAGTCTATGGTCATGTGCGGACCTTCTTCGATATCCACCGTGAACTCAGTGTAAAGCATCATCACAGTCTGAACTACAGAAAGTAAAATAGGGAGAATCTTCCTGTACTTTATGCTCAGATATACTATAAGGCACATAAGAAAGATATCCCCCGCCGCGATCAGATGATCGATCGTTTCCGTGGATTCGTACAGCATCCGCGTTTGAGCACCGTCCATAATCCACTGAACCATCAAAATAACCGTCAACAACATTACAATCCCGGAACCTGCATACACCAAAATCCCTCTCATTCTGCTCTCCTGCCGCATGAAAGGAAATATCAGTGCAACCAGCACCGGAATACCGATTAGAAATGGTATGATTGTCATAAAAATTTGCCCTTCCTCTCTGGTATATAGTTTGGTACTATCCCTTGTACAAAAATATGTACATTTATATAATTATTGCCTCTATAATTTATAATCTTTATTTGTTAATTTTGCAACAATAAAAATGAATAAATTAGAAAAATTTTTTTTCTCTTTTATTTTTCTCTTATATTGTGTAGAATGAAACTATTCAGAGACCTTGAAACTTCAGATAATGCGGGAATAACGTATTCCCTGTCAGGAGGAGCGGACATGCACGAGCTCAGCATTACGGAAAATCTGCTTGATCACTGCCTCAATGAAGCAGAAAAGCAGGGTGCGAAAAAAATAAAAACGATAAAAATATGCGTAGGACAGCTTCGGGGTATAGTCCCCGACTGCATACAGGTATATCTCGATATGCTTTCGGAAGACACTATCGCCGAAGGAGCAAGGATAGAAGCTGAATTTCCCCCCGTTAAAGCAAGGTGCAGGGACTGCGGTCTCGAAAGCGAGATCATGCCCCACAGTCTGGAATGTCCAAGCTGCGGCAGTCTCAGACTTAAGCTTCTTTCGGGCAAGGAATTCTATATAAAAAGCATGGAGGTGGAATAAATAAAATGGAAATAAAAGTACTGCATCAGATAATGGACTGGAACGAAGACGTAAGCCAGGAAGTAAAGGACAGGCTCAGAGAACATAGAATCTGTCTTATCAATATTATGGGAAGCCCCGGAGCCGGCAAAACCACACTGATAACCTCGCTTATAGAGACCCTGAGAAAGAATTTCCGCATAGGTGTGATCGAGGGTGATATCGCAGGACAGGTAGATGCCGAAAGGATAGCGCAGCTCGGCATACCTGCCGTTCAGCTGAATACCGACGGCGCCTGTCACATAGAAGCTATGAGCATACGTGAAATCATTAACGAGCTTCCGCTGGACGAGCTGGATATAATATTCGTGGAAAACATCGGAAATCTCGTCTGCCCAGCTGAATTCAGAATAGGGGAATCGCTGAGGATAACCCTTCTCAGCATACCTGAAGGAGATGACAAAGTAGAGAAATATCCGCTCATGTTCACAGATACCGACTGTCTCGTACTGAATAAGTACGATATGCTGCCGTATTTCGACTTCAACGAGGACAGAGTGATCTCAAACTATCATACGGTAAATCCTAACGCCCCTTTATTCTGCGTCAGCGGACGGAGCGGTGACGGTATCCCGGAGCTTGCCGGATTCATATCACAGAAAATATCGGATTCGTTTTCCGAAGAACAGGGCTGAAACATAGCAATGTCAAATACAACGAAAAACAAAATCATGCGCATACATCTGGCTGTTGACGGAATAGTCCAGGGCGTAGGCTTCAGACCTTTTCTCCACCGTCTTGCCGAAAAGCACGAAATCGCAGGATGGGTGCGCAATACATCGAAAGGTCTTGAGGGAGAACTCGAAGGTAAGGGCTGTGACATAGAGCTTTTTCTTAAAGAGCTCCGTGATGATCCTCCGCCTCTGGCTTCAATAGAAAATATCGAAACGTACTCCATTGGCAGCATACGCACAGTATCAAACAAAGAATTTATAATAAAAGACAGTCGTGTAAGCGATGGACATACTCTCGTATCCCCTGACATTTCCATATGTCCGGACTGCGCCGAGGAGCTTTACAACCCTTCAGACCGCAGATACAGGTATCCGTTCATAAACTGCACCAACTGCGGTCCGCGCTACACCATAATAAAATCACTCCCCTATGACAGAGTGCGAACGGTAATGAATAAATTTCCGATGTGCGGCGACTGCAAGAGGGAGTACAACGATATAAACGACCGCAGATATCACGCGCAGCCCGACTGCTGCGCAGACTGCGGACCTCACGTTTTTTACATCGGCGGAAAGGAAAGCGCTTCTTTCATATCCGATTCGGAGGTTTCACCGTCCGTTGATGAGGATTCCTTCCGAATGTCACAGGAGCTGCTGTCCGCCGGAGGCATTCTCGCGGTAAAGGGCATAGGAGGTATTCACCTTGCATGCGACGCATGCAGTGAAAGCGCCGTAAAAAGACTCAGAGAAAGGAAGCGCCGCCCGGAAAAGCCCCTCGCTGTAATGTGTTTCTCCCTAGAAGCAGTCGAGCGGATATGCCGTATCACATATGAGGAGGAGAAACTGCTCACAAGTCCCCAGCGACCAATAGTCCTTCTTTCAAAAAAAGAGCCTGAAAGCTTCAGTCAGCTCAGCTTCAGCCCGAGACTCGGAGTCATGCTGCCCTACACACCGCTTCATATGCTCCTTCTTGACGGCAAATACAACGGTCCGGATATCGTTGTAATGACCAGTGGCAATCCTCCCGGATGCCCTGTTCTTATAGAAAACGACGAGACTCTTCGCATATTTGAAAACGTAGCCGACGGATTTCTTCTCCACAACCGCGATATCCGAAACAGATGTGATGACTCCCTCATCATGGAATGGCGGGGAAATCCGTACTTCCTGCGAAGAAGCCGCGGATATGCGCCCCGTCCGATAAGAAGCGATATGAATGCAGACGGAATCTTTGCAATGGGAGCCGAGCTGAAGGCTTCTTTCGCTATAGGACGCGGAAAAGAGGTTTTTACAAGCCCTTATATAGGAGATTTGAAAAATGCCGAAACAGCCTCCCATTATACGCAGACGCTCGAAGCATACGTGAAGCTGTTCAAGCTCAGACCTGCTGTTTTTGCCTGCGACCTGCATCCCGATTATATATCGAGCCGCTACGCAAAAAAAATGGCTTCCGAAAAAAATCTGCCCCTGATCACCGTGCAGCATCACTGGGCTCATATGGCCTCATGCATGGCCGACAACGGTCTTGACGAGCCATGCTTCGGCATAATCTGGGACGGAGCTGGACTCGGCAGCGACGGCAGCATATGGGGCGGAGAATTCCTTTCAGGAGGATTTGAAGCTTTCACGCGCGTCGGCTCTGTACGTCCGGTGCGTCTTGCTGGAGGAGACCGTGCGGTATACGAAATAGAGCGCGTCGCCTTTGCGCTCCTCAGGGACGCCGGTGTCGATACAAGGGCTTATATATCTATGACAGAAGAAAGGTTAAAAGCTCTCAGTCTCCTTGCGGATTCCGATATTTCTCCGAAAGCATCGAGCATAGGCAGGCTTTTTGACGGCATATCCTCCCTTCTGCTGAAACGTTCCTCCATAGATTACGAGGGTGAAGGCGCTGCGCTTCTTGAAGCCCTGTCACCTTCACAAACTCCGGAATCATCACCGCTCCCGATAGAAAAGATGTCATACACTGTATCTTTCTATGAGGAGCATAGTGAAAATGAAACTCTGCGCATATTCGACACAAGGCCTGTGATACGCGAAATCGCAGAGGATATAAAAGGAGGAAGACCTCGAGGCGAAACAGCTGAAAGGTTTATGTCCACTCTGTGCCATATGGCACTGAAGCAATGTTTATGCCTGAACAGGAAAAGACTTCCCGTCGTGCTTTCAGGCGGAGTGTTCCAGAATCGTTTTCTTCTGTCGGGGATAACCTCTCTTCTGACGGAAAACGGATTTAAAGTATACACCCACAGACGAGTATCACCGGGAGATGAAGGCATCTGTCTCGGTCAGCTCGCTGTAGCTCAGAGAAAAAGGAGAGAACTGTAATGTGTTTAGCAATGCCAATGAAAATAAAGACCATAGAAGGAAATACGGCGGTATGTGAAGCCGGAGGTCTTACACAGTCCATCCGCATCGACTTTGTCGAAAACGCAGCTCCCGGCGACTATGTAATGGTACATGCCGGATTCGCCATCGAAAAAATGACCGAAGGCGAAGCAAAAGAAAACCTCGGTTTCCTGGAGGAAATAAAAAATGCTGTTTGAAAATGAATTCAGAAATCCGAAAAATGCCGCGGAAATCCTTGAGAAAATAAAGAAATACTCTCCGAAGAGTGGAGAAATACGCATAATGGAGATATGCGGCACCCATACGATGGCTATCGCCAGAAGCGGTCTCAAAAGCGTGCTGCCGCCTTCAGTCAGACTGATATCAGGTCCCGGATGTCCCGTATGCGTAACTCCCGCCAACGTGATAGATTCCATACTTGAGCTGTCCCTGCGCGACAACGTGCTTATCACCAGCTACGGTGATCTTCTGCGGGTACCCGGCTCCACACACGGAGACAGCCTGCTGGCGCGCAAATCCCTCGGTGCGAAAGTCGAGTCTGTGTATTCACCTGTCGACGCCCTTAAACTCGCAGCGGACAATCCCGACCTTGAAGTGGTATTTCTCGGTGTGGGATTTGAAACCACTGCCCCGGGCACTGCCGCATGCATACTCGATGCGGCGGAAAGAAATGCAGACAACTTTTCTGTGCTGTGTATGCTCAAAAAAACCGAGCCTGCGCTTCGAGCTCTCATCGAAGCCCCGGATTTTGCAGTGAACGGGTTTATCTGTCCAGGACATGTAGCCGCCATAACAGGCTCTGAATACTTTTCTTTTCTTTCCGATGAATACGGGCTCCCGGCAGTGGTAAGCGGATTCGACGCAGCGGATCTTCTCGGCTCTGTTCTTGAACTCACCATAATGCTTGCAGACAGAAAGTCTGAGCTTATCAATGAATATACAAGACTGGTTCGCCCTCACGGAAATCCCGCCGCACTTAAGCTCATGGATTCCGTTTTTACCGGCGCCGCATCAGAGTGGAGAGGGCTCGGTAAAATCGACAACAGCGGTTATGACATCAGGGAAGAATACAGCAGATGGGACGCCGTGAAAAAGTTTTCGATAATCCCTCCTGCGGAAAAGGAAATACCGGGATGCCTGTGTGCCGAAATCATACGAGGCGTCTCATCTCCCGCAGAATGCACTCTCTTCGGGAAATCATGCACACCTGAGAATCCTGTGGGTCCATGCATGGTTTCCGGTGAAGGAGCCTGCGCCGCAGCTTATCAGTACAGAGAAAGGTAGTGTAAGAGTCATGAATGATAAAATCACATTGGATTACGGAAGCGGCGGTATCAAAACTTCCGAACTCATAGAAAACATGCTTCTTCCTGCATTCGGCAGTGCGGAGCTTTCCGTCCTCGGAGACGGCGCTGTTCTTTCCGGTCCTGAAAAATCGGGAAACAGACTTGTATTTTCAACTGACAGCTTTGTCGTTACCCCGTGGAAATTCCCCGGAGGCGACATAGGAAAGCTTTCAGTATGCGGAACTGTAAATGATTTATGTATGGCAGGCGGAGCTCCCAAATATCTGAGTCTCTCATTCATAATCGAAGAAGGCTTCCCTTTTTCAGACCTCGAACAAATAGTTGCATCCATCTCTGAAGAAACAAAAAAATGCGGCGTATCTATCGTAACAGGTGATACAAAAGTGGTTGAGTCCGGTAAAGGCGACGGTATATACATAAATACCGCCGGAATAGGCTTCCTCCGGGCGGAGCTACCGGGCAAGGGTGATATAAAGCCCGGTGATACAGTTATACTCAGCGGCAGCGCCGGTTGTCACGGAGCTGCTGTCATGATGAGCAGAAACGGACTTCTTGCAGAAGACAGCCCTCTTGTATCCGACTGCGCGCCTCTTCACCGTATTTCAGCTGCAGCCCTTGATGCCGCACATCACTCTGTACGTGTGCTGCGCGATCCCACACGCGGCGGCATAGCTACCACACTGAACGAATTTACAGAGGGAATGCCTTTTTCCATAGAGCTGTCTCAAAGCGATATACCTGTAGAGCCTGCTGTGGAAGCAGCCTGTGATATGCTCGGTCTCGATCCCCTTTACTGCGCCTGTGAAGGACGCATGCTCATAATATGCGATTCCGGCAAATCCGGGGACATACTTGATGCCATGAAAAAGCTGCCGGAAGGCGAAAACGCTGCTATCATAGGCACCGTCACACAGGATATGCCCGGAGAAGTCCTGCTGAAAACATCCATCGGCGGACACCGAATACTTCCTAAGCTGACTGGATTGCAGCTACCGAGGATATGCTGACAATAGATAAGCCGCATGCAGCTATCTTTTTAATTTCTTCTTCATGTGATCTCCCCTCCGTACTTGTTTCTGAGCCTCATGATTTTCTCCGTCACAGGCGCCGCTAAAAGAAAAATAAATATCATAGTTGCTGCGGCATGTACCATATTGAACGGTACGGCAGCCGTATATACCACTAAAGCAGTTTCAAGGGACGGCTTCTCCGTCATCATCAGTATCGTCCACATATCCACCATAGCGCCGTATAGGAAAAACGCCGCCGCACCTCCGAATATGACGAGGCTCCATTTCAGCAGTTTACTTTCACCAAGCCTATCCGCACATCTGTGAAACAGCGCTCCTGCTATATATCCGACCAATGCCATGCCTGCCATCTGCCATGGTGTCCATGGACCCTGACCGAAGAACATATTAGATACAAATGCCGAAAGCGCTCCCGTCATGAATCCCGCTTCTTTACCAAGTGCCACTGCCGCAATGATAACTATAGCAAGCATGGGTTTGAAATTAGGCACCATAAAAAATGCCGCCCTCGCCGCAACAGCTGCGGCAGTCATTACCGCCAGCGTCACTATTTCCCGTGCTTTAGGTTTTTTTCTTTCAAAATTCACTGCAAAAAAAGCCATTGCATATAATATCAGCATTACGCATACGATCATATATCGTTGGCTGCCGATGAATAAATATCCCGCTGCAAGGCTCGCAGCAGCCGCTGCTAACAGCATAATGTTAAAAAAATATGTCAACTTTTTCATTGTTTTTTGTATCATCTTCTAAAAAACTGGGATGTTCTTCATCCTCATTTTCATTGAGCTCTATGAGCTTTACTATATCCTCAGAAGTCACTGCATTTTTAAATACGTTCCTCGACATCCTGCTAGCTGAGGTCGTGTAAAAGCTGTTCCCTGAAAAGAATCTTCTCGGTGTGTCCGACACAATAATATTTCCATTGAAAAGCATTGCGCATCTGTCGCCGTATCTGCTGCAGAATTCTATATCATGAGACACCATTATAACTGTTTTTCCCATGCCTGTCAGCTTCTTCAGTATTTCTGCAAACTGCTTTTTATATCTGCCGTCAAAGCCTTTGGTAGGCTCATCGAGCATCAATATCTCCGGCTCACACAGCAATACCTTGGCGAGAGCTGCTTTTTGCTGCTCTCCTCCCGAAATATCGTAGGGATGACAATAAAGGAGCTTTTCTATCCCTGTGATCTCTGCCGTTTTTCTTATCTTTCTTTCCTTTTCTTCCGTAGAGGCTCCCGTACCTTCAAGCACCTCCAAAAGATCCTTTTTTACAGTGTTTTCCACAAAAATGCTTTTGGGATTCTGAGGAAGAACTCCCATCATACCGTTAAAAGCTCCTTTTTTCCCGTAATCCGATAATTTTTTGCCTTTGATTTTCACAGCTCCTCTATACGGACTGTTTATCCCGCTTATTACCGATAAAGCCGTAGTCTTTCCTGTACCGTTGCCTCCTAGCATACAGAAAAGCTCACCTTCACTTACTTCGATGGACATACCTTTCAGCACATCTTCAGAATATCTGTCATATCTGAACCACACATCTTTCATTTCAACGGCTGTTTTACCGCCTGACCTGCTTTCTTCTTCAGGCAAAGCTGTTACGCGTGTTTTTCTGTTTTCAAACATGCCTTCAAGCCAGGCTTTTCCTGCTCTTACATCTACAGGACATAACGACACTGTCTCCTCGCGGCGTATATCTTTTTTTCTTTTATCGTCTCCGCACACCACAGCATAGCATTTGACCGGCGCCGGCATAGCATCAAGCATGGAGTGATTTTTTTCCGCGAGGCTCATACCTACAGCCGCAGGTGTATCATTCGATATTATCTTACCTTTATCCATCACTATCACCCTGTCCGCGACAGTCATAGCTTCCTCAAGCCGGTGTTCCGTCATTATTACAGTCGTTCCCAGCTCTCTGTTGATTTTCTTCAAAGCTCCGATAAAGTCTTCCGCTGCTATAGCGTCCAGCTGGCCCGTAGGCTCATCCAGTATTATCGCATCCGGCTGAAGAGTCATTACCGCAGCCAGATTTACGAGCTGCCGCTGCCCTCCTGAAAGCTTGTCCATATCTTTATCAAACCATTGCTGTATACCGAAAAAGCTGGCGGTCTCAGCCGTCCTTAAGCGGATTTTCTTCGTATCCTCACCCAGATTTTCAAGACCGAATGCGAGTTCATGCCATACTTTATCCGTAACAGTCTGAGCATAAGGGTCCTGAAGCACATAACCTATCTGCGCAGCTTGCACGTACAAGTCAGTTTTTTCTATACTGCACCCATTGAACAATATCCTGCCGCTTTTTTCTCCATTTGGCGTAAGCGCCGGCTTCATATTTCTAAGCAGAGTACTTTTCCCAGAGCCAGATCCTCCGCATATGAGAACAAACTCCCCTTTATTTATCTTTATATTTATATCTCTTATAGCAGGACTGTCCCTGCCCGGATATGTGAATGTCAGATCTTCGATCTCAAATATCGCCATATGACCGCCTCCTTGAATTCAACGATTGCCGGAATAAAACACAACAGAGCATATACCGCGTACATGATAATATCCGTATCCATGAACTGAGGCATGGATATATCGGGATAAAACTCCACGCTGTACCGCCCACTAAGCGCTCCCGATATAAAGACTGCTGTTGTCAGTACAATCACAGATAATACCGCGACATCTCTTTTATCAAAATCATATATTGCAAAGTTCGAACGTTTTTTCGTCCCATATCCTCTCGCCCTCATGGAATCTGCCGTATCTATGGAATTTTCCAGAGACCATGAAAACATTATCGAGATTATCTTTATGCCGTGTCTGACTTTTTCTACAGCCCTTCCCTCGGTGACATCACAGCCTATGCCTTTCTGTGCACTGGATATTTCTGCGATTTTCCCTTTAAAATCGGGCACGAATCGCATTACCATGGTTATTATCAGCGATATCGACGGCATTATCTTCCCGAACATATATGTAAGCTTGTCTCCCGTCATTATTTTCGTAAAGCATGAAAACCACAGCAGCATGGAAGATATCATGATCCCTGTGCAAATACCGTACAATGCGGCTTCCATCGTTATCCGGCTGTATTCGGTATAAAAAAGCACCGTCTCTCCTCTCGGATTTACCATGGCATTTATCACAGCTGCGAATAATGTAAGCGGCAGGAGAAAAAACAGTATGAATCTTACCGTCCTTTTTCCATTGAGCATGTAAGCATACGCTCCCGCAGATATGAACGATATTCCGAGAAGTACCGGATTCATTGTAAAAACTGATGAAATTATAACTATGCAGAAAAAAATAAAATTTATTGCAGGATGATATGTATCAAAGACGCTTTTTTTCATCATATGCTCCTTCCTCCCTCGAAGGAATTTACACCAAAGTCAAAAGTCGACGCCCTCATCTGAGAGCGCCGTGTATTATCGTATAGCAAACATAACTATAAAAATGTGCAACAAAAAAGCCGCCGCCTCACCTCAGAAGACTAACGTATCAGGCTCACCAGGTCTACCGACTTAACCCTTACAAAAGCTGCGTAATAATTATCTGTACTCTATTCCTATTCGGACGCCTTCCCCAAGACTCATAAGTTCTCCAGTGGCGCGCACTCGCATTCCCGCACCAATCAATAACGATAATGCTGCTGAATGCTGTGCCGGTCCTTTCGTAGGTAACACGGTTGCTGAGACACAGTGCCGGACTTTCACCGGCTTCCGATAATGTGTTTTGCCCGTAATTATTGAATTGTCATATCAAATATACAGCGTTTCTAACGATTATTTTATCTCGTTTAAAATTCCGCGCTCTTCGGTGTTCTCGGGAACGGTATCACGTCTCTTATATTGCTCATTCCCGTGATATACATTATTATCCTTTCAAAACCGAGACCGTAGCCTGAATGCTTCACACCGCCGTATTTTCTCAGATCCATATACCACCAGTAGTTGTCTTCATTCATTCCCGTCTCTTTTATTCTCGCATCGAGCACGTCATAGCGCTCTTCTCTCTGGCTGCCCCCTATTATTTCGCCTACGCCAGGCACCAGAAGGTCACATGCCGCAACGGTCCTGTCATCATCGTTGAGGCGCATATAAAACGCCTTTATCCCCTTAGGATAGTCCGTAACGAACACAGGCTTTTTATATACCTTTTCCGTTATATATCTCTCATGCTCCGTCTGAAGATCTATCCCCCATTTTACCGGATACTGAAATTTTTCTCCCGACTTTTCGAGTATTTCAACCGCTTCAGTATAGGTAATCCTTTCAAAATCGGAGTTTACTATATTATCAAGTCTTTCCATGAGACCTTTATCTACGAATTTTCCGAAGAACTCCATTTCTTCGGGAGCATTTTCAAGGACATAGCTTATGATATATTTTATCATATCCTCCGCCACATCCATGTTGTCCTTCAGATCCGCAAAAGCCATCTCCGGCTCTATCATCCAGAATTCCGATGCGTGTCTTGCCGTGTTTGAATTTTCCGCTCTGAAAGTAGGACCGAATGTGTACACATCTTTAAAGGCAAGGGCAAATGTCTCAGCTTCAAGCTGTCCGCTCACCGTAAGTCCCGCTTCCTTGCCGAAAAAGTCATCGCTGTAATCCACGTTTCCCTCTGACGTCTTGGGAAGGTTTTCCATATCAAGAGTTGTTACTTTAAACATTTCTCCGGCACCTTCACAATCGCTGGCAGTTACTATAGGCGTATGCACATATACGAATCCTCTTTCCTGGAAAAATTTGTGTATGGCGTATGCCGCAAGAGATCTTACTCTGAATACCGCCGAAAAAGTATTGCTCCTCGGTCTCAGATGAGCGATCTCCCTCAGAAACTCCATACTGTGTCTCTTTTTCTGAAGAGGATAATCGGCATCGGATGATGCTTCTATCTCTATGGTTTCCGCCTTTATTTCAAAGGGCTGCTTTGCCTGCGGAGTAAGCACGAAAGCTCCTGTCACATCGAGAGCCGCCGCTACAGGAGCCTTTGATATTTCACTGAAGTTATCTATGAGCTCGGCTTCATAGACCACCTGAACGGACTTGAAAAAAGTTCCGTCGTTCAGCTCTATGAATCCGAATTTATTTGAGCCTCTGTTTGTCCTTACCCATCCTCTGACAGATATTTTCTGTCCGTCGTATTTTTCGCTTTCTCTGAAAAGACTTTTTATTGCAATGTATTTCATCTGCTGCATTCTCCTGTTTAACTATTTATCCAGAGGTTTCATTGTTGGGAACAGTATTATATCCCTTATCGTAGCCGAATCGGTAAGCAGCATGATAACCCTGTCTATACCGATTCCCAGACCTCCTGTAGGCGGAAGACCTACTTCAAGAGCGTTTACAAAATCTTCATCCATAGGATGAGCTTCATCATCTGTACCCGCATCGAGCTCTGCCTGCTGTTTCTTGAATCTCTCATACTGGTCTATAGGGTCGTTGAGCTCTGAAAATGCATTGCATATTTCCCAGCCGTTGACATATCCCTCAAATCTTCTGGTTATTCTCGGGTCCTCAGGGTCTCTCTTGGAAAGCGGTGATATATCCACCGGATGGCCTGTCACAAATACCGGACCATCCAGATATCCCGGCACTTCCTCGCAGTACTCTTCAAACATCTCGGCGATTAACTTGCCTCTCGTCATATTCTTTACTTCTTCTTCATCCATTCCGTAGCCGACAGCCGCTTTTCTCGCAGCTTCATCCGTATCTATTTCGCGGAAGTCCACTCCGGTGATTTCCTTTACAGCATCGGTCATATCGAGCCTTCTCCACGGAGGCGTAAGATCGAAGGTCTTGCCCTGATACGTTATTACAGGGCTTCCCGTGGCTGCAATCGCCGCCTGGGAAACCACCTGTTCAGTGACTTTCATCATATCCTCCATATTGCCGTATGCCATGTAGCATTCCATGGAAGTGAATTCAGGGTTATGGTTTCTGTCCATTCCTTCATTTCTGAACATCTTTCCCATCTCGTACACTCTGTCAAGACCTCCAACGATGAGCCTCTTGAGGTAAAGCTCGTTTGAAATCCTCAGCTTCATATCGAGGTCCAGCGTGTTATGATGGGTTTCAAAAGGTCTTGCATTGGCGCCTCCCGCGATCACCGTCAGCATAGGAGTATCTACCTCGAGAAATCCAAACTGTTCTTCAAGCACTCTTTTTATTTCATGTATTATCTTCGCTCTGGTGACAAAAGTCTTTCTGACCTCCGGGTTCACAATGAGATCCACATAACGCTGTCTGTATCTTAAGTCAGTATCCTTCAATCCGTGCCACTTATCAGGAAGCACCTGCAAAGATTTGCTGAGAAGCACCAGTTTTTCCACTTCTATCGTAATTTCACCGCGTTTTGTTTTGAACACTTTACCTTCTATGCCGAGTATATCGCCTATATCATAGGTTTTGAACCAGTTGTATTCCTCTTCTCCGAGGATATCCTTTTTTACGTGGCACTGTATCCTGCCTTCTTTATCCTGAATATCTATGAATGAAGCTTTTCCCATGCCTCGCTTTGCCATCATTCTTCCAGCTATGGAAACTCCTTTTCCGTCCATCGCGTCGAAATCATTTTTGATGGATTCGCTATAGGCATTGACATCCCATGTTTCATTCACGAACGGATTTCTTCCTGCTTCCTGAAGTTTTTTGAGTTTTTCACGTCTTATCTTTCTCTGCTCGTTGATATTCTCTTCCGTAAGCTCTTCCGTTTCTACGGCGTTCTGTGCTTTCATCTTTTCTTCAGTACTCATTGTTCACCTCGTCGATTGTATCTATCAGTTTATCACCGTTCACGGTGCGGTCATCTACTTATCAATGCTCAAAATCTCGTAATTTATTATACCGTCCGGTATTTCCACTGCGACCTTATCGCCTTTTTTATGTCCTATCAACGTTTTTCCCACTGAAGAATCCGTTGAAATCTTACCGTTAAACGGGTCTGCTTCTGTCGCTCCCACCATGGAAAATGTTTCCTCTTCTCCCGAATCCAAATCCTTTACCGTAACTTTAAGGCCTACGCTTACAACATCCCCTTTGACATCTTCATCCTGAACTATCTTTGCCTTGCGGATCATGGTTTCCAGCTTGTGGATCCTCTCTTCGAGCTCTGCCTGTTCATTTTTAGCAGAATCGTACTCTGCGTTTTCCGATATATCTCCATATGAAATGGCTTCCTTCAGTCTCTCCGCCACTTCTGCTCTCCTTACGGATACCAGCTCTTCATGCTCTGCAACTATTTTGTCATAACCTTCCTTGGTCAATAACAATTCTTCGTTCATGTTCTCTGTCATGTTATAACTCTCCTTTCGACCTGTTGTCATACCGAATCATTATACTTTAAAACCCCCTCATTGTCAATGATTGCAACGGTTATTGACAACCTATGTCTCAATGTAGTTCTTTCTTACACTCTGCGACGCGCTGGCATATACGAGAGCCCCGTAGGCTATATCGAACTTCAGTATATCTCCCGGCTTCAGCTTCTCACCGCAGTCCTCCACATCGAGAATCGTATGGTCGCTGGACGCACCGATTACTTCTATACCTTCTTTTCTCGGAAATATATCCTCCGCGTCACCGTAATCCGCCCTGCCCATAGCCACTATAGCCTTTTTTCTTATGCCTCTGTCCTCAAAGGACGGCTTTCTGCCGAAAGCGTCCACGAATATATTTCCGGCAGGACAGGTCGGTTTGTCCTTCACCTCGACGATTTCGGCGCTGAGTGTAAATACATCACGATACATATGCTCCATCTGTATGCCCCAAAGCTCCGGCAGATCCCTTGCCAGCAGCACTGCCTCACCTATCCTGAGAAGATTTATTCTTTCCGGAAGTTCTCCTTTAAAAAACAGCGGAAGGCTGCTGGTGCCTCTTTCCGTTATAAACTCGAGCTCACGGCCTATCATCCGCTCTATTTTTTCCGCAGTTGCGACAAGCCTTCCCAGATTGTCAGGCGTGGCTTCCACCGCTCCGCAGCAGCCCATATTTGTTCCTATGCCCGCCAGCTTCAAATTGCGCATACTGTTTTCTACACGTATCGCCGCATCGATGAGTTCAGCTTCCTTCCAGAATCCTTCTCTGAGATCTCCCTCATCAGCCATCAGTATCACCTTGTGTTCTCTGTCCTGAAATCCCGCCTGTCTGTTCAGTTCTTCCAGCACACTCATTTCGCTGTTGAGGCTTATATCCGTCTCTTTCACGATTTCCGCCGCCTCACTGAGCATAGGTATCCTTATCATCATTATCGAAGCATTTATGCCTTTTTCTTTAAGTCCGCGCAGATGCTCGATTCTTGAAGATGCTATTATGCTGCATCCGGCCTTTTCAAACTGCTCCACGCACCTGAAAAGACCACTGCACCCCTTCACTACTCCCGCCATTTCAATACCGCTGTCACGGCACAGAATCAGCAGCCTCTCCACGTTGTCTCTCAGTTTATCGAGATCTGCGTCAAGTCTCGGATAATGTCCGGATTTCATTCTTCTTCCCTCATAGCTCCGTTGGTTCTTCTTATTTTTCTCGTAGTTGTTTTCTCAAATTCTATGTCCCTGAGCTTGAATCTCTTTACTCTCTTATAGTTACTTGTTTTATCGTTCACCGTTTCGATTTCATCCTTTATTACCGTTCTTATATCATCCTTTGAAACATCTTTTCCGAATTTATCATAAAATGTTTCGAAGCTCGGATATATCTCCGCACATACTACAGTATCTCCGCTTTTTTTATCTATTATCCCATATACGATGACTTCTTCGATATAAGGACTTTCAAGCAGCAGATATTCTATTTCCTCCGGAAATATGTTCTTTCCGTTTTTAGTTACGATTACATTCTTTTTTCTTCCGCATATATACAGGAAGCCTTCATCGTCAAAACGCCCGAAATCACCTGTATACAGCCAGCCGTCCTTGAGAACTTCGGCTGTGGCTTCCGGGTCCTTGTAATATCCTAACATAACCGAAGGTCCTCTGCATATTATCTCTCCTATGCCGTCTTCATCAGGCTCAAATATTCTTACTTCCGTTCCCGGCATAGGCACTCCTACAGATTCAGCCTTGCTGTAATAATCCCTGTTGACCGCTATTATCGGTGCATTCTCAGTCATGCCGTATCCCTGAATCATAGGTATTCCAAGGGCTTCATAATCTTTTATCACCTGCGGATTTATAGCTGCTCCGCCTGCGATAAACAGTTCGACATTTCCTCCAATCGCGTCGTGGATTTTGGAAAATATCTTTCTCATCCTTCCTATGTTATTGAACATCCTAGTTTTACGCGATATGTTCATCATCAGCGCCATTTTCTTTGCCGCTCCGGACGCCTCCGCCTGTTTCCAGACCTTCTTATGCATGGTTTCAAATACCGCCGGCACTCCGAGCATGACCGTTGCTTTCGATTCCTTAAGATTCTGCTGTATATATCTCAGTCCTTCGCATATAGCTATAGTCATACCCTGATAAAGCCCGGTAAATACATGACATGCGAGTTCATATGTGTGGTGCATAGGCAGAACGGACAGACCTGTTCCCGGTTCTCGGATCTTAACATATTTAGACATATTATATACGTTTGCGGAAATATTTTTATGAGAAAGCATCACGCCTTTAGCCATGCCTGTTGTTCCCGACGTGAACAGAAGCGCGCACATCGCTTCTCTGTCTATCTTCATATCCGTAAAGGTTTTTCTGCCCTCAACTAGCATATCCCTGCCTTCTTTTATCAGGTCATCCCAGTTCAGTATATCTTCGTCTATGCTTCCGCCGTTCATCTTGATTCTGAGTTTTATATTCTTTATACCTTCCAGAGCATCTAGAATACGGTCTTCAACTCTGGCCGAAAATACCACAGCATCGGTCTCTGAGCGGACAAGAAGATTGTGTATCTCATGAGACGGAAGCTCCTTGTCGAGAGGAACTGCAACGCTCATACCGTTTACCGCCGCAAGATATGTTACCACCCACTTATAGCTGTTCTCTCCTATTATGGCTATTTTCTTCCCTTTAAGTCCCGACTCAGAAAAAAAAGTACCGAGACAGTCTATATCTGATTTAAAGGTCCTGTATGTTATCGGCATATACTCTCCGCCCTGTATCTTCTTTTCGAGAAAGGCTGTTTTGTCTCCGAAAGCTTCAGCGCTTGAATTTATCATATCTTTCAAATCGCTGATTTCTCTCATTTCATACAGTACATCCTTATATTTCCTGCTGTTCAATCATCATTCCTCCCGTCTGTCCTACAAAAAAACGGCACAGTCCCTCGGAACTGCACCTGTATCATCCGCCGAATCTATATTTCTTCCACCGCCAGCTTTTCAAACTCAGCTACGACTTTGCTGAACTCTTCATCATCTTCTATATCTATCAGCTCGTAATCCTCTTCGTATTCCTTATAGCCGTAGATATAAACATCCTCCGTACCCAACGGATTAAGAGCTATATATTCCTTTCCCAGCGCGTCGAATATTCCTAAGATCCCGCATTCCTCCTCTTTGCCGTCATCGAACTCAAGAGTAAGAATATCCTCTTCATCGTAGCCGTACAATTCTTTTTTATCTGCCATTGGTTTCCTCCGTGATATTAAATAGTTTGAACTTACAGCTTTACTATAACATCATGCCGGATTTTTCGCAACAGAAAATAAGGGATATGTCCCCTGCAGGGTCTCATATCCCGTATAACTTTTCTCCTGCTCTCATCTTGCTTCTGCTTCTCCAGAAACTGTCCCTGCCGTGATAGTATAGGTTTCGCCAGAAATGATCTCTGGGCTGCTGACAATCACAACGTTGAAAGACATCTCGGGTGTAAAAGTAATCAGGATATTCCCTTCAGAATCCGCGACTGTAACGGTCGTATCCGCAGACTGTTCGCTTACGCTGACAGAGATCACTCCCTGCTCCGAATCGCTGAAGGTTTGCGCCATACCGGAGGCTCCGGTCCCAATGAAGGTTCCGCCTGTAATAACGGCGCTGACGTCATAGTCCAGTGTCGCGGTATCGCCTTGCGTCGGCCCGACGACGGTAATATACCCACCGGAAATCTCGATGGTCCCGTTGGCGTCCAGGCCGTCGCCGGACGCATTGATATACAGGGTGCCTCCTGAGATTACAATGCTGCCATTGGAAGACGCACTGCCCCAGTTGCCGCCGCCAAACATTCCATCCCGTCCGCCGGTCGTTCCGCTGGAGTCTGTCCCGCCCGCTGCGTTCAGGCCGTCGTCTGTCGCCACAAGCGTGATCTCGCCTCCCTGTATGTCAACATGCAGGGCCTCCAAGCCCTCATAACTCGTAGAAATATTGATGACGCCATCGACAACGGTTAGGGATTCATCCGCATGGAACGCGTCATCGCCTGTTGCAATCTCAAATGTCCCTCCACTGACAGTGATCGATGTATTTGAATGGACAGCGTCATCGGCAGAGTCGATGGTAAAGGTTCCTCCTGCTATCAACATCGTTTCCGATGCTTTGATTCCCTTCATACTGGCACTGCTTTCTTCAGACTCCGTCTCTGAGGAAGCTTGCTCCATAGACTTCTCTTCAGGGCTACCGCCTCGAAAACCACCCCAGGAATCCGAGGACTCGCTGGACCCATTTTCATATCCGCCGCCGGCTAAAATTTGGAAAGTTCCGTCTACAATCTGCATATACGCGCCGGCACTGATCCCGTCGCCTTCCGCTTCAATATCCATCGTCCCGTTGGAAATGTACACGAATCCCAGAGAATCGTCGTCGTTATTTTCCGCATGCATACCGTCTTTCCCTGCGTCGACCGTAATCGAAGTTTCGCCTGTAACGCGGATACTATCGTTTGCATCCAGTCCGTGAGAAGCAGAGGAAATCGTATATGTCCCTCCCGTAATAACAAGATCGTCCTTACAAACAATCCCGTGACCGACCGGTGAGGTGATCGTGAGCGTACCGGAACCGTTCAGAGTTAGATCCTGCTTAGAAAAAAGTGTACCGTCAATATTGTTCTCATCGATCGCGGTGAACGTTCCCCCGTTAGACAGGGAATTATTGCTTCCATCCGGCAGCGTAATAAAGACTTTATCTGCCTCTAGAATATACAAGGCAGCGGACGTTTCGCTGTTGATATCTACGCCGTTCAACACTATCTGGATTTTTGCATCATCGGAGGCATCGATCACAATCATCCCGTCAGTCAGCGTTCCGGATAAAATATAAGTTGCCTCTTCCGTGATCGTAACGGTAGAACCTGTGATCTGGACACTGTTAGAACTGGCTGTAGCAGAATCGCCGTTCAGCTGGATCTGGACGCTAGTGCTTTCATCGTAATCCGTTTCGTAGTCCCTGTCCGTAAACATATCGGCGTCTGTCAGTATAGTATTTGCCGCTCCTTCAGTTGTTTCTGAGCCCGCTTCTCCACAGCTGCATAACACCGTGGATAAAAGCAAAGCGCTCAATATAATGGTCAATAGCTTTTTCATGTGCCGGTTCCTCCTTTCAAAGTTCGGCCCCAGCGCTCTCCTGCCTGGAGACTGCAATTTCCAGATTCCCGTTTCTGCACCGGAGTTCATCTAACATTTCCTTTTCTTTTGCAATGTCACAAAGCGTTACTTTATATGTGAGGCGGAACATACTGCCCATATTAGTGGTTTTGACATGTACAAGGTCATGAGAAACCGTATACGTCCTGAATATATCCTCAAATACGCCGGTATAATCCAAATCCTCCGGAATGGTTATAGTCAGCGTTTTATATGCCGCGTTGTTTTTCTTTTCTCCGAAATCCAGCCGGTTGTAGAGAAGAAATACGGCACATAGTATCACTGTAAAGAGGACTCCGAAGCCAAGATAGCCCATGCCGATAATCAACCCCGTCCCCATAGAAAGGAAAAGCGTACAGATTTCCTTGGCGGTACCAGGTACGGAACGAAAACGAACCAGACTGAAAGCCCCCGCCACTGCCACACCGGTCCCTATGTTGCCGTTTACCATCATGATAACAATACATACCACTGCCGGGAGCAATGCCAGCGTTACTACAAAACTTTTGGTATACCGGCTACGATACATATATCCAAAAGCTATCACAAAGCCGAGGATCAGCGCACAGCCCAGACATAACAGGAAATCTCTCACACTGATCGCAGCAGTAAGATCCGAATCGAACAATCCTCTAAAAACAGTATCCAGCATAGACCGCAGCCTCCTTTTTCACCTGTGGAAATATCTTTGTCCTGTATGCAGTACCGTATTTTGAAAATGAAGTCTTGTAGATCCGCTCCCGGGAAAGAATATCTGTCATCCACATAGGGATGGCTCCAATACATTTGATTTCCATCAGGCTCATGCCTTCGGGCAGAAGCGGGAGACCGTACACCTCCGACTCCAGGGAGAGATCATCAGATCTGTACAGGATCGTATCGTCAAAAGTGATGCGAAGCCCTGTCTTTTCTTTATCATAGAATGCTTCTCTTTCATACGATAGGAATACAACTGGGATGAGTCGCCCATAATACCGGAGAAAGTAATCGACTTCTTTTGCAATCTGGCTGTTTTCATGACAGTGCCTTTCGCCCAAAATCCAGTCCATCGCCTCTTTCTCAGACAATACGACTCGGCGTTTATAGACCACTTTCCGGTACTTCTTCTTCAGTTCTACAAATACTGGCGTTTGCGGTTCTGCCCGGCAGTAGCTTCGGATACGGAGTTTTTCTTTATAGACGGGACCCTCGATGGAGCGGCGGATCAGCCGGTAATTATCTGTATCAAAATAGATATTTCGAATGGTTGTCTTTCCATGTTGATCCTGAGTCATGTAAGGTTTCATGACCTGAAGAATGGTTTGTTTCTGACTTTCTGTCAACAGATATTTCAGCTCATATCGTTTAAAAATGGTCTGAAAAGCCATAAAAATACCTCCTATACTTTCGATAAGCTCATTGTATAGGAGGAAGATTGAAGCTTCATTGAAACGGCTTTTTATGATCTATGCTTGGCGGCGGGCAACGTAACAAGAAAGGTTACTTTACCGTCGGCACATTGTACCTGGATCGTTCCTTTTTGGATTGTAACAATCGCCTTCGCGATAGCCAGTCCCAGACCATAATGCTGTTTTTCATCGCTTCTGGCAGCGTCGGTACGATAAAATCTTTCAAACAGGTACTTTCTCTGTTCGGCGGGAATTTCCTCCCCGTCATTGACTACAGATAGATGCACCTGAGTTTTTTCTTTTTTTAACTGAAGCACGATTTCGTTCCCGTTGGAACTGTGCCGGATCGCATTGTCAAGGAGAATGGAAACCAACTGCTTCAGCTGAATGCTGTTTCCGTACACCTGTACGCCTTCGTCAATATCCTGCTTCAGACACAGATCGTTTTCATAAGCTATTGCTTCAAATGGAAGGATTTCCCCATAAACCAGACGACTCAAATCTACGTTCTCCATCTGCGGTGTGACGTTCTCTGTCCGTGCAAGATCCAAAAGCTGCGAGATCAGCGCCGACATTCTTTCGTTTTCATACTGGATATTGGACAGCCACTGACTCTCTCCAATCTCACGGGAAAGAAGTTCGGCATTAGCGTTTACGACCGCCACCGGCGTCTTCAGTTCATGACCTGCATCAGAAACGAACTGCTTCTGCCGTTTATAGCTTTCCTCCAAAGGCGCGACGATCCGGTTAGCGAGAAAGAGCGCTATGAAAAAGATCACGACAAATGCGACAGCTCCGAAAATGAGCGTGTAGTTAAGCAACGTCCCGGCGCTTTCCATCAGTACCGTATTATCCATGAAGGCTACTAGTTGGTAATCGCCCTTATCCGCTACACGGTACAAAAAATTTTGCTCTACCCCGTCACTCTCTTCACCATTGAGGATTTCCATGGCAAACTCTGTTAAAGCCGTTTCGTCAAAGCTTGCCATATCGGCAGTATCCACCTTCAGTATCTGTCCACTTTTCGATATGGCAACGGAATAAAAGGTGGATAATTCTATCCTTGGCGGCTGGGACAGCCTTCCGTCCATTGACCCGCCGTTTACTTCCCTGATATCACCTTCCTCTGAAAGCGAATATTCCTCCACATACTGCTCCAGCAGATGTCTGTTTTCATTTGTCATATCGATATAGCTGGCAAAATAAATCACGCAGAAGGTTCCAGTCAGCAGCAGTATAAGTATAAAAAGAATGGAAAGTACGATCTTCCATCTGGATTTTTTAAACATCCTCATACCTCAATTCATAGCCTATGCCGCGAACGGCTTTGACCTCTGTCTTTGCATGAATAAAGCGAAGCTTTTTTCGGGCAAAGGACATGTACACTTCAACATTGTTATATTCCGCGTCACTGTCATACCCCCAGATTTTCGTCGCAAGCTGTTCCCGAGTCAGGATACGCCCCTGGTTTGCGATCAGGTACTCTAGGATACGCAGCTCCTTTTCACTGAGTCTTACACTGTCCTCTCCGCAGTAAAGAGTGGATGTTTCTTTATTCAGTTCAATGTCGCCGAACGTCAGCGTCCCGTCCGGACTGTTAATGTTCCTGCGCCCAAGGGCACGAAGCCTAGCAAGCAGTTCTCTTGTCATAAAGGGCTTTGTAAGGTAATCATCGGCCCCGCAGTCTAGGCCAGTGACCTTGTCATCCAGCTCGCTTTTGGCAGTCAGCATGAGGAGCGGTGTTTTAATGCCTTTTTTCCTTGCGGAAGCAGCAATTTCAAATCCATTTTTATTTGGAAGCATCACATCGAGAACCGCCAGATCGTATGTACCAGTCTCTAAAGCATACATTCCGTCCAGCCCATCAGAAAAGAGATCCACATCATATTTTTCCTGACGCAGGAGTTCGCACAGCGCCTGCGCCATTCTTTTTTCGTCTTCTACCAGTAAGAGTCTCATTCTAACACCTCCGATGCTTCATAATTTTATTGTATCACAAAAACGAAAAACTAAAAAGAAATCGTTTCTTTCAGTGGAACATTCTTTTTCAGTCTCCTGCTGTCACTACAATGGAGAAGTCCAGAGGATGTGGAAGAGCCCGTGTCCGTGCTTTGAGATACTACTTAATCGCTATATCAACAGC
>CAYYMY010000013.1:0-29188 GCA_964473095.1 uncultured Oscillospiraceae bacterium
TATGACAGGTGCAGGCTTGACATCTTCTCTGGTTTTCCTTAGAAAACATAGCTAATGCATATTTGACAAGAATGTTGAGTGTGATAGAATGCCGGTAGTCAAAGAAACGAATATAATGTGCATTTGCACACAAAGCAAAAAACCTCAGAGTTGCTACTCTGGGGTTTTCTTGTATAAAGAAAACCCCGTGTTCAACGAGAAAAAGCTCTTTCTGTTAGTACAAATCAGAAAACACACCGAATACATCCAAAAATCAAAAATTGTTAGCACTCATTTAAGGTGAGTGCTAAAAAAGTCTTGACTTCCGCATTTTGGAGGATTAAAATATAATCAGTGGGGAGAACATAAGGGTGTGTATCCTTCTGTCTCATAAACATTGGAGGTGAGATTATGAACATAGAAAAATATACACAGAACGCGCAGGGCGCGATAATAGATTGTCAGAATATCGCAGTTGAGGAGGGACATCAGCAGATAGACGGGGAACACCTACATCTTGCGCTGCTCATGCAGAAGGAAGGTCTGATAGCGAAACTGCTGAGATTCATGGGCGTTAATACAGGTGAAGTGATTGGAGCCGTACAGGCTGAAATCGACAAATTGCCGAAGGTCTCAGGAAGTGCCGAATCCATGTATTCGACCAGAAGACTTCAGCAGATTTTCCTGAACGCAGAGAAAAAAGCCGATGAAATGAAAGACGAATATGTCAGCGTGGAACATCTGTATCTGGCTCTGCTGGATGAGAGGAATACGCCGTCGGCAGAGATATTCAAAAGATACGGCATAACTAAGGATAAATTCCTTGACGCGCTGAACAAAGTAAGGGGAAATCAGAGAGTTACCAGTCAGAATCCGGAAGAGAATTACGACGCGTTGAATAAATACGGCAGAGACCTCGTGGAGATGGCGAGGGACGGAAAGCTGGATCCGGTAATCGGACGAGACAGTGAAATAAGGCACACGATACAGATACTTTCGAGAAGGACGAAAAACAATCCTGTCCTCATAGGTGAGCCGGGAGTCGGCAAGACCGCTGTAGTTGAAGGGCTTGCCCAGAGAATTCTCAACGGGGACGTTCCGGAAGGACTTAAGGATAAAACCATATTCGCACTTGATATGGGTGCGCTGATAGCGGGAGCGAAATTCCGGGGAGAATTTGAAGAGAGACTGAAAGCTGTGCTCAATGAAATAGAGAAATCAGAGGGACGTATCATACTCTTTATAGATGAGATACACAACATAGTCGGAGCAGGAAAGAGCGAAGGCGCTATGGACGCCGGCAACCTCCTGAAGCCTAAGCTTGCAAGAGGCGAGCTTCACTGCATAGGCGCGACTACTCTTGATGAATACAGAAAATATATAGAAAAAGACGCGGCGCTTGAGAGAAGATTCCAGAAAGTAATGGTGGATCAGCCTTCGGTGGAGGATACAATTTCAATACTCAGAGGGCTTAAAGAGAGATTCGAGATACATCACGGCGTGAAGATCACCGATAACGCGCTTATTGCGTGCGCGACGCTTTCAGATAGGTATATAAGCGACAGATATCTTCCTGATAAAGCCATCGACCTTATGGATGAAGCCGCAGCAAGAATAAGGACTGAAATCGACAGTATGCCGGCAGAGCTGGATGAGATATCCAGAAAGATAATGCAGCTTGAGATAGAAAAGCAGGCGCTGGGAAAGGAAACGGACAGAGCATCCAAAGCGAGGCTGCAAGCCCTTGAAAAAGAACTGTCGCAGTTAAGAGACGAGAGCAATGCCATGAGAGCTCAGTGGGAAAGCGAGAAGAAAGCCATCACTGAATCGAAAGCTCTGAAACAGCAGATAGAATCCGTAAAGCATGACATGGAAGAAGCTGAGAGAAATTACGACCTGGAAAAGCTGGCACAGCTCAAGTACGGTACGCTGCCTGATCTGGAAAAGCGCCTTGAAGAAGAAAAGAAAAAGGCGGATGAAGACGATGAAGGCAGACTGCTCAAGGAAGAAGTCGGAGAGGAAGAAATTGCGGAGGTTGTTTCCGGTTGGACAGGTATACCTGTGAGCAAGCTTGTGGAAAGTGAGAGAGAAAAACTCCTCAGACTTCCGGAAATATTGCATAAGCGTGTAGTAGGTCAGGATGAAGGCGTAAAGGCTGTTGCCGAGGCAGTGCTTCGTGCAAGAGCGGGACTGAAAGACGCGAACAGACCGATAGGCTCATTCATATTCCTTGGACCTACAGGCGTAGGAAAGACGGAGCTTGCAAAAGCTCTTTCGGAAGCGCTGTTTGATTCCGAAAGGAACATGATACGTATAGATATGTCTGAGTACATGGAGAAGCATTCCGTGTCCAGACTTGTGGGCGCTCCTCCGGGATACGTGGGATACGATGAAGGCGGACAGCTCACGGAAGCTGTAAGAAGGAAGCCTTACAGAGTCATACTCTTCGATGAGATAGAAAAAGCTCATCCTGATGTGTTCAATATACTGCTGCAGCTTCTTGATGACGGCAGACTTACGGACAATCAGGGAAGGACAGTAGACTTTAAGAATACAATAGTCATAATGACTTCAAATATAGGTAGCAACTACCTGATAGACGGCATAAGACCGGACGGAAGCGTTTCTGAAGATGTAAAGCAGAAAGTGGAAGATGAGACGAAGAAATACTTCAGACCTGAATTTCTTAACAGAATAGACGAAATCGTAGTATTTTCGCCGCTCACGGAAGACCAGATAGTCAAGATAATCGAAATGTCCATGAAGAATATCGAAAAACGTCTTGAAGAAAGAGAGATAAAGCTGGAGCTTACAGATAAAGCGAAGAAATTCATAGCGGATGAAAGCTATGATCCGGCTTACGGCGCAAGACCTGTAAAGAGATTCCTCCAGAGGAGCGTGGAAACGGAGCTTGCGGGAGAAATCATCAGGGGTACGGTAAAGGACGGAGACGATGTTGTCATAGATACTGACGGAGAGAAGCTGACCTTTACAGCCAAGTAAAAGGAACGAATAGGATCAGCTGAGTTTCATATTGTCAACTCCCTTGTTTTTGATGCGCCTTACGTAGAAATTTATAAGCAAGGTATATATATAGTCGTACACTACCATCATCGCAATACCGGCAATGATGAGTAGAGAGGCGGGGTAGTCGGGGAGATGTATGCTCCCCAGCAGCAGCTCCCTGAAACCGATGAGACCTGTGCATAAGACGACTGCGAAGAAAACGATTTTTACAGCGAGCTGAAGATATCTGCCTTTGAGTTTTTCGACGTAGTATTTCAGGATCCCGTAATAACCGAAGAAAAATGCGTAGGGAATCATCGCAAGCTTATTTGGGATTATAATAAGTCCCAGAATTACTGCGGCGGCATACAGGAGTATGCCGCCCTTTACTCCAGTCTCTATTATCATGACGGCGGTAAAGAGGGAGCTCACTGCAAACAGTGTAAGCTCTATACCCGGCACTATGGAGCCTGCAAACATGAACACTGCCGTAATGGCGAGACATATGCCGCCCAGTGCGATTTTAGAAGTATTTGATGATTTCACTGCCTATCTTCTTCCTTTCGATATACGGTACTGAAGTGCCGCGGATGATAGTGCTTATCAGATGCAGTCGCAGCAGCAGTCAGCGCATATGTAGCACTGAAGAGCCTGACAGCACATATCATCGTTGCGGCTGTATCCCCGGCCGTACGCCTGATTCTGATAATGACCTCCCATGTTTATTACACGGCCGTATGCCTGACTGTATTCCACGTTGCCGGGGTCCATATCGGCTGCGGTTTTGATTTTATTCATGGCGTCATCGTACCAGCCTTTTCTGTATGAGACCATTCCTGAGAGGAAAAACCATTCAGCGCTCCTGTCTCTTGTACCGTTGAGGATACTTTCGGCAGCTGAAAGATTTCCCGCGTCTATATATCTTCTGACCTGCATGTAATCAGGGGTGCCGCCTCCGGAGCCTTTGCCGCCCCGGCCTTTCATGAGCATTTCGTAAGCTTCGTTTATTTCCTGGAGCTTTTCTTCTGCCAGATCGGACAGGGGATTGTTTTGATACTTGTCCGGATGGTATTTTTTAACCAGTTCTTTATATGCTTTTCTTATCTCTTCGTCGGAAGCATTTTCGGATACTCCCAGAACTTCATATGGATTCATCAATGTCTCCTTTTATTATAAAAATTATTTATATCCTGTTTTTTTCTTCTACCTGTGTGATGACCTCTTCCGTCTTTCTGTTTAGACCAAAATAAACCACATTATCTATTATACCTTGATTTTTTTTAATATCAAGAGAGTTGATGCAATTACCTGTGACGGCAAGATAGTGAAACAGATTAAACCTGAGAGGGTCCTCTATCCTGTTCCTGAACTGGTCTGCATTTTCCTTGCCGGCGTCGTATGCAAAACGGTAAATAAGAGGATTGTATGCCCCTGTTTTTATATTGTCTTCTATATCGTCTGCAGCATCTATCATGTATATCCATTTTCCCATATGCCAACCGGTTTTCTTTATGGATTCGACGGTTTCGGGAGAAAGGGAATTGCCGTAGACAGCTTTGACGCCTTCCTCGAATATCGTCTCCATTATCCTTGAAAAATAGTCTGCAGCCATATCTATGCTGTCGCACTTTGATTTTTCCAGGGATGAAAGCTCCTTGAGCGCATTTGCTG
This sequence comes from uncultured Oscillospiraceae bacterium, assembly GCA_964473095.1. Lineage (GTDB taxonomy): Bacteria > Bacillota > Clostridia > Peptostreptococcales > Anaerovoracaceae > Lentihominibacter. Next base: position 4,657 of record CAYYMY010000013.1, read on the forward strand.
TTTTTTCACAGAGCCTTTTGTATTTGGAACAGAGCTTTTTGTACACCTTTCTCATCATGAGCATAGCTGTTTTCGCATATAGCTTGTTTTCGTCTTTTGCGTCATCCAGTAGCTTGTGCCACGCCAGGATGAGCATGACATCTCCGGCATAGTCTACAGCTTTGTTGTATATGAGAGTTTTTTTCTTTATATGGTGTATCGCACAGTGTTCCTGGAGAGGCTCATCGGGAGCGTCATCAAAAGAGGCGAGGAACAGAGCGAGGAACGCGGCATCATAGCTGAGCACCATTCTCGGAAGCTGCCCGTACCGCCTGCCTATGGATTTGCATACTCCGCAGTAGTAGCCGCAGTATATTTCGTATTCACGAACCTTCAGTTCGCTCTTGTATATCTTCACATATCCCAGCATAAACAAAGATTACCATAAACATGTGCATAATTCAAACAGGATAAGGTGAAGATTTGCTGAAAAGATGAAAACGCCTCGCGGACTTTCACAAAGGGATGTATTATAAGCTCGGATTATTTTTTGACTATTCCGTAGTACAGCTTTGAGGTCAGCATATACACTAGCGTGTAAAACAGCGCGAATACCAGGAAACAGCCGATATTGCACATAGCCTGCAGCTTCATGTTGAACAATCCGAGAAGTGTCAGTATCCTGTATATAAACGGGAATGCGAATCCTACGTGGATGCCCGCGGTTATCAGAGGCAGGAAGAATACAGCGAGCACCTGGGAGTTTATGGACTTTTTCACCTCTTTGTGGCTCATGCCTACGTTCTGAAGTATCTCGTACCGCTCCTTGTCTTCGTATCCCTCCGTTATCTGTTTGTAGTACATTATCAGCACGGTTGCCATTATGAAGAGGATACTTAAGAATACTCCTATGAAGAAAAGTCCTATGAAGTTGTCACCGTAAGTCTCTTTTTCAACGGTAGAGCATTCAACGTATCCGGAAAATTCACCGGAGGAGTTTTCGACATCGGAGCCTTCTGCGTAGATTTCTTCCGATATCATGTCCGAAGCTCTTTGTATCTCCGCTTTTTTGCCTTCGCTGCCGCCTTTTATATCTGCCATATATTCTCTCATGATGAATGACTGGTTGTCTCCGTATACTTCCGCCTGTTTTTCAAGCAGGTCGTTAAGAACATCCATATCTTTTACAACTACGTAGTAGATGTTTGGTGTGCTGATCCACGGACTGCCGTTGGGCAGGAATTCATCGAGATGTTTCTTAACTTTAAACGAACTATCAAAAACATTGATTTCGTCGTCTTCAAGAGGCGCGTTTTCAGCATATACCAAGACCTCGTCCTCATTCAGGCTTTCTTTTTTCCCTGTATAATCGTTGTAATCCTCAAGAGGAATGAATGTCAGCGTCCCCAGATCATTATATGCCCGTATTGATGACATGACTGAAGAATATGCGTCTGTAGCGGTTACAAAATAATCGTCTTCACGTTCGTATACCGCGTAAAAGCTGAGATGTCTGTAATCGACCCTGTCCTCAAGCTCCAATCCCTGTTCTCTGAAAGCGTTTTCCGTGATACCTATGACTTCTTCGTAGCGCGGGTCGCTGTCCATGGCGGATATGTGCACCTCCCTCGGATGCGACCTTTTGAAAGAATCGTCGAGCCCCAGGTTTATGGACAGAGTTGCGGAGATCATTACCAGCACCATGGTCGAAAGGATGCATATGTTGCCGAGACCTACCGCGTTTCTCTTCATTCTGTACATCATGGATGATATACTTACGAAATGCGTTGTTTTGTAATAATAATTTCTGTTTTTCTTCAGCAGCTTGAGCAGAACAATGCTTCCGGCGGTAAATACGAGATATGTACCGATTATCACCAGCACTACCGCTATGAAAAACAGTGCGAAAGCCGATACGGGATTTTCGGTGGTCACAGCTATGAAGTAGCCCGCGGAAAGGCATATCACGCCTGTTACAGCGAGCACCCATTTTGCTTTCGGCTCCGCTTCGCCCTTGTTGTCGCTCTTGAGAAGCTCTACAGGCTTGGATGTGTATACCTGCCTGAGTGAATTCAGGAATATAAACAGGAATATGATCCCGAAAAGCGCCAGAGACATCATTATACCGTTTGCGGAAACGTAAAATCCAAGAGGGACAGATGCATCAAACATGCGCAGGATGACCAGATACATCAGCTTATCAAGCAGTATACCCAGGACGATTCCTGAAATAAAAGAGGCGAGAAAAGTGTACAGAGTTTCCATGAATATCACTTTTGCGATATGACGCTTTTCCATGCCCAGTATGTTGTACAGTCCGAATTCTTTCTTGCGGCGTTTTATCAGGAAGCTGTTGACGTAAAACAGGAAAATGACCGCGAAGATTGCTATTATAAACTGCCCCATGCCCATGTAGGACTGTATCGTGCTGCCGCCGTATAGGTCTGTCAGATTTTCATTTGACGAAAGAGAACAGATGATGTAATAAAGAGATATGGTCAGCATGCACGATATCATGTAAGGTATATATGTTTTGCGGCTGCTCTTTATGTTTGTGAGCGCCATGCTTGGATAAAGCTTAAACATTTGGACCACCGCCTGTCGCCATGGTAGTAAGAGTGCCGGATATCTTCTGGAACATTTCCTCGTTGGTCGCTCCGCCCTTGTACATCTGGTGGTATACTCTGCCGTCACTGATGAACAGGACGCGGCTCGCATGGCTTGCCGCTTTTATGGAGTGAGTTACCATTATTATCGTCTGACCGTCACTGTTTATCTGATTGAAGAGCTTGAGCAGATCGTCTGCTGAGCGTGAGTCGAGAGCTCCTGTAGGCTCATCGGCAAGGATGAGTTTCGGGTGAGTTATCAGAGCTCTGGCTATAGCTGCACGCTGTTTCTGTCCGCCGGATACTTCGTAAGGATATTTGTAGAGAAGATCCGCGATACCGAGCTTGGCGGCGAGCGGTTTGAGACGTTTGTTCATTTCTTGGTATTTCTTTCCCGAAAGGACGAGAGGAAGAAATATATTGTCCATGAGATTGAAGGTGTCCAGCAAATTGAAATCCTGGAATACGAATCCGAGATTGTTTCGCCTGAATGTGGAAAGCTCCTTTTCACTGATGGCGGTGATGTCCCTGCCTTCAAGCAGGACGGTGCCCCGCGTCGGTTTGTCGAGGGCGGCTAATATGTTGAGAAGAGTGGTTTTTCCCGAGCCTGATTCCCCCATTATAGCTACATATTCCCCATTTTCCACGGAAAAAGATACGTTGCTGAGCGCCTGCACGCTGTTGGCGCCAAAGCGGGTGGTGTATATCTTTTTCAGATTATTTACTTCTAAAATGGCCATACGGCATACCTCCTTTTATTTTGTAATGTTTTTACATTACAAGGATAGCAGAGGAGGAGTACGCGTGCCATTTATCTGTCTTACAATATCGGGGCTGTTTCTTACATTTTTGAAAGATTGGATTTTAAAAGATACGTACTATTCAAAGACCATATCCTTCATTTGAAAGTCTATGGATACGCGTGTACCCTTTGATAATTCAGATTCAACAGTCATTTTGTGGGAGAGATTGTGAAGTATTTCAGTGCACAGATACAGTCCGAGCCCTGTGGATTTTTTGTCTATGCGACCGTTGTAGCCTGTAAAGCCTTTTTCACCGATCCTCTTTATATCCTCCGGAGCGATGCCTATGCCGCTGTCTTCTATTACGAGGGTCTTGGGATTTTCAGTATATATCTTTATATAACCTTTTTTGGTGTACTTGAGCGAGTTTGAGAGGATCTGTTCTATAACGAAGGATATCCATTTTTCATCGGTCAGAGCCTTCATATCCATATCGGAGATATCGAGTCTGATTTTCTTTGCTATGAAGAGCGGGGCGTATTTTCTTACGGCCTGCTTGACGATATCACCTATATCGTATTCTTTGATAACGTAATCTGTAGAATCAGAATTGAGGCGTACATAGGACAGAGCCATTTCCACATATTGCTCTATCTTGAACAGCTCTATGCTTAGAGGAGAATTCTTTTCCTCATCGCTCATCAGAAGCCGCATGGCTGAAATGGGCACTTTTATCTGATGTACCCACATGGCGTAGTAATCCTGCATGAACTTTTTCTGGGATTCAGTTTCGTTCAGGATATCGTTCCTGCTTCTGTCCAGGAGCCTTACGATGTTCTGATAATCCTTTTCTATGAGCTTATCTGTTTTAGGAAGATTGCCGCAGGCGGTTTCGGCGTTTTTAGCCGCTTCAATGAGCAGTCTGTGCTTTTCGACAAAGCGGCGGTAGTCGGAAAATACCATGATAAAACCGATCATAAGGGATATTACCGCGGAGTATAAGACAGCTTCAGGCTGCTGACGGTAGAGAAACAGCACGAAACAGAGAATGGCTGCCGAAAGCAGGAAAAATACGATGGTTTTTATTTTGCCGCGTATATATGCAGGCAGATATGAAAAGAAACCGGTTTTTTTCATTCTATTATATATCCTATGCCTTTCTTTGTTTTTATGATGTCCTCAACACCGGCATCCGCAAGGGACTTCCTTAGACGTGCGACGTTCACGGACAGCGTGTTTTCATCGACAAAGGAATCCGTTTCCCACAGCTTGTTCATCAGAGTGTCTCTTGAGACTACGCTGGCTTTGTTTTCCAAAAGGACCGTCAGGATCCTGTTCTCGTTTTTCGAAAGCTCCGCTTTTGCGTCTCCGAAAGTTACTGTGCATGAGGAGCTGTCGAATATCATGCCCTTGTGTTCGAATACGCCTGTTTTTGTTTGCGCGTTGAAGTCGTAGGAGCGCCTAAGCAGAGCCTGTATTTTGGCGAGCAGGAGCTGCATATCGAAGGGCTTTGCGACGAAATCATCTCCGCCCATGTTTATCGCCATGACTATGTTCATATCTTCTCCCGCGGAAGAGAGAAACATGACAGGGACTTTAGAAAATTTTCGTATTTCACTGCACCAGTGATATCCGTTGAAAAAAGGCAGGGATATATCCATTATCACCAGATGAGGATCAAAGCGTATCATCTCATCGATGACCTGACGGAAATCTTCGCATACGGCAGTTTCAAAGCCCCAGCTTTGGAGAGCCTGGGATACTTTGCCGGATATGATGTCATCGTCTTCAACTATGAATATTCTGTACATGTGATTATCACTCCCTGAAATTACAGTATTTATGCCGTCAGTCGCTTATCAGAGCCTTGTACAGCTCGAATCCGCTCATAAGGATGGATTCATCGAAATCGAAATCGGTGCTGTGGAGAGGTATTCCTGTACCTGTCCCCAGAACGAAGAATACCGATGGAGCGTATTTGCCATAGAATGAAAAATCTTCGGATATCATAAGAGGGTCGGGCATTTCTTCATATCCGCATGGAAGTTTTTCAAGGATTGGAAGAATATCCTTGTACAAAGCTTTGTCGTTTATGAGAGGGGGATATCCTTCGCTGTGTGAAAACCCTGTGCCGCAGCCGTATTCCCGTGAGATATCATCAAGATTTTTTTCCAGCAGCGATATTATCATGTCGAAGCTCTCTTCACTGAACGCTCTTACGGTGCCGAGTATATGGGTATAGTCGGACACTATATTTCTGGCATATCCGCTTTGAAGTCTGCCGAAGTGTATGAGAGTTTTTTCTTCAGGTATGCTGCATGGGATATAGGAAAGATCGCCGGCATCGTCTGCAAATCTTTTTATAGCTCCCGGTATTTTAGAGTGAGCTGCGTAAGCGCGTTTTACAAAGTCCGCGGAGATATAAAGAGCGTCACATCCTTCGTAAGGCGCGGTGCCGTGGGCAGCTTTGCCCTTAATATCTATGTTTATTTCGGCGGATTTCGGCATGAATGCGCCGGGTTTTGAAGAAATCAGCCCTTTGTTTATGAAAGGCCACAGATGTATGCCGAAAATCCTGGTCACATTGTATCTTTCTGTTATACCGCTTTTGCATATTTCCTCCGCGCCGCCCAGCGTTTCTTCGGCAGGCTGGAATATCAGCAGTACATTGTGAGCGAGGTCTTTAGTTTTGTCTATATATTCTCCGAAGGTCAGCACCATGGACATATGCCCGTCGTGACCGCACGCGTGCATTTTCCCCTCGTGGGTGGAAGCGTAGCTGCAGTTATTCGCTTCGCTTACAGGAAGACCGTCCATATCGGTCCTGAAAGCGTAGGTGTCACGGGCGCCTCTGTCGAAGAAGGCGCATATACCGCTGTCGCAGAGGAATGTGAGCGAGCAGTCCAGCTTTTCGAGGACGGAGAGAAGATATTTTTTCGTCTCTGGAAGATTTCTGTCCAGCTCAGGTATTCTATGCAGGCTGCGCCTGTGATTTTTTAATTTTTCAGCGTATGAAATATTGTTTTCCGCCATGTCCTGTCATCCTTTTCTTCGCTTTTTAGTTAATGATAACACAGCCCGAGGCTTTCGGCAAATGACGCATATTTTGTGATATAATAATAATATGAAAGAGAGAAACGAAAGAACGCTCAAAATTGCTTCAGCGCTTTTAAAGCGGCTGAATACCGCGGGATTCGAAGCGTATCTCGTTGGAGGATGCGTAAGGGATATGATAATGGATATCTCTTCCGAAGATGATCGGGAGAATGATATAGATATAGCGACTGCAGCGCTTCCCTGTGAAACAGAGGAAGTCTTCAGCGATATGAGAGTGGCTGAAACGGGGATAAAGCACGGCACTGTCACCGTTACGCCGCCAAAAGATCATATCGCAAAAGTTTCCGCGGCGGAAAGTATCCTTTTTGAAGGCGGCTGGAATGCAGAGATAACAACCTTCAGATGTGACGGCAGTTACTCCGACGGCAGGCACCCGGATGAAGTGGGATTTGTATCCACGATAGAAGAAGACCTCTCCAGGCGTGATTTTACGATGAACGCCATCGCCCTCGATACTGAGGGTAATATACTGGATTTTTTTGGAGGGAGAGAGGATATATCGCGAAGAGTGATACGCGCGGTAGGCGATCCTGAGCGGAGATTCAGAGAAGATGCTCTCAGAATCATGCGTGCGCTCAGGTTTGCGGCATGCCTCGGATTCGATATAGAGGAGGAGACTGAAAAAGCTGCCTTTGAATGTAAAACGATGCTGAGAAATATATCGGCTGAACGGTTTTTCGGAGAGTTCAGGCGCCTTGCTGCAGGAAATTATGCGGGGGAAGTAATCAGAAAGTATACTGAAATAATAGGGGAAGTCATGCCTGAGCTGCTTAAGATGAAAGGATTTTCTCAGAACAACCCCTATCACAGGTATGACGTGCTGGAGCACTGCGTCAGAGCAATGGAAAAAATCGAGACAACGCGGGAAAATAGGGAATATATGAAAATAGCGGCGCTCATCCATGATATCGGAAAGCCCGACACCTATTCGGAGGATGAAAAGGGTATGGGACATTTTTACGACCATGCGTCCGCGGGGAGCGTCAAAGCGGAAAAGCTGCTGAGGAGAATGAAAACCGACGGAGCGATGCTCAGGAGGATATGCGCGATAGTAAAATATCATTCGCTCATATTTGAAAAGGATGAGGCACTGCTGAAAAAATGGATGAACAGGTTCACTCCGGAGCTTCTGTTCGAAATACTGGAGCTGAAAAAAGCAGATAATTATGCGACGGGAAATGCGAGCGAAGAGCTTATAGAGAAGCTCGATGATGTGAAAATCATGATGGAGAGGATATTGGAGGAAAGTCAGTGCTTTTCCCTGAAAGACCTTGCGGTAAACGGAAACGACCTGATATCCGCAGGGCTTGAAGAAGGTCCCCGCATAGGAAAGCTCCTGAGGACGCTGCTCGATATGGTGATAGAGGAGAAAATCGAAAATAAAAGAGAGGCGCTTCTTTATGAAGCTGAAAGACTCTCGGAAAAACTGTGAGACGGGAAAGGTCTTTTTTGGTGCAGTCTTATGATACCGGCTGCCATTTACGACACAGACGGGCTCATATACCTATCTTGAGAAGCTCGATGAACTGTTTCGCGCTCCTCGGGCTTCTGCCGCCTGAGCGCAGTGCGTGGGATTCGGCTTTCCTGAAAAGCTCATCCTCATCTATTTTAACGCCGTACTGGCGTGCAAGGGATTTTACGATACTGAGATAACCGTCTTTATCGGGTTTTTGGAAGGTGACGATGAGCCCAAACCTTGCGGCAAGGCTCATGGTCTCCTGTATAGTGTCGTTGACATGGAGCTCGTCTCCGTCTCTGTCGCGCATGCTTTCCTTGACGAGATGACGTCTGTTGCTCGTTGCGTATATGGCGATGTTGTTTCCTCTGCCGGAAATGCTGCCTTCCAGAGCTGCTTTCAGTGCGGAGAAGTTGTCATCATTGCCGTTGAAGCTCAGGTCGTCTATGAAGAGAATGAATTTGAGCAGATTGGATGCAAGCTCCTCCATGACTTGCGGTATCATGTAAAGCTGATTTTTCTTCACCTCTATCATTCGCAGCCCTTCCGGCGCGAAATGCCCGGCAACGGCTTTCACAGTTGAGCTTTTACCGGTGCCCGCGTCTCCGTAAAGCAGCATATTGCTGGCGCCTGTGCCGGACACGAGAGCCTCCGTGTTTTTTATTATAAGGCTGCGTTCGCGTTCATATCCGTATAGAGAGTCGAGGCTCTGGCAGTCGGGGTGCGCTACGGGAACGATGCTTCCTTCATCATCGAGCCTGAAAAAATCGTATTTGGCAAATATTCCGTAGCCGTTTTTCGATATATTGCTGAGCTTTTCTCTGAAGTCTTTTTTGAAATCCGAAGGATGGCATGTCCACAGGGGAAGGAAGCCGTCGTAATCGGCGGTATCCGTAAAAATCTCCGGACCCGTGGATGCGATTTCAGCGAGGACATCCAGCTCGTGCTCCGCGGCGGATGTTATTTCATCGCTTATATCTCTGCCGGAGGCTTTAGCCTTGACATAGAAATTTTCGTTCTGCATTATCAAAGTTCTTACATATTCCGTCAAATCGGAAGTAAATGGATACATTGCCGAAAGAAACGCGCTGCGGCTTTCTATGATATCATCGGTATTCCCTGCTTCGGCAGCTGATATCATGCTGCGGAGCTTCTTTATCACATCATCGTTTTTTATATCAGAAAATACTGTAAGCGAGTCTATGCGGTGCTTAAGGGATTTGAATCTGCTGTCCATGAGTATCGTCTCCTTTCAGTTCAGCTACTATTATACTATAAGACTTGCTTTTAAAGAGGTTTTTTTTTATCATATAAACGTGGATCAGGAGGAAATTTCCATGAGGATAAACAGATATATAGCGTCTGTGGGAGTGTGCAGCAGGAGAAAAGCCGATGAACTGATAGCAAACGGCAACGTAAAGATAAACGGAGAAGTCGTGACGCGTCTGGGAACGGATGTGGGAGAGCATGACATCGTTGAAGTGAACGGCAGAAGGATAAAATCAGAAGAAAAGAAGGTATATGTCGCCGTCAATAAACCGCTGGGATATATAACGTCCATGAACGATGAAAAAAACAGAGCGACAGTGGCGGATCTTGTGACGGATATACAGGAGAGGATATTCCCTGTCGGACGCCTTGACTACAATACGACGGGACTTATTATCATGACCAATGATGGTGATCTGGCGTACAGGATATCTCATCCGAAGCATCAGATTTACAAGACATATGTGGTGAAAGCCGAGGGAGTGGTTTCAAACGCGAAAATCTCAAAACTCAGAAGAGGTGTCGACATCGGAGGTTTTGTGACATCGCCGGCAAAGGTGAGAGTGATAAAGCAGCTTAAAAACGTGACGATCATAGAAATAATGATAAGGGAAGGGAAAAACCGTCAGGTGAGAAAGATGTTCTCGGCAGTGGGAAGCAGAGTGCTTGAGCTCGAGCGTACCGCGATAGGAGAAATAAAGCTGGGAAGGCTTATGGAAGGACATTACAGGAAACTGACGAGGGAAGAAATAGAATATCTGAAAAACATGTGAAGAAAATTGACATTGACAGGAATGGAGCGTATAGAGCATTTGTATTGACATGTGTACAAAGTAGGCATATAATCATTGTATAAATACAGTGTTTCGGGGCGAGGTGAAAGTCCTCACCGGTGGTGATGTATCTCAGATGTCGCATCTGCGGCAGTCAGGTATTAAGTCCACGAGCTGCTTTAAAGCGGCTGAACGGGTGAAAATCCCGTACCGACGGTAAAAGTCCGGATGGAAGAAACAGAAATGTTTTACATGTGCGGTATATGCATGTATGCTTGGTACCCATTTGCCCCGGAGATTATCCGGGGCTTTTTGCATGGGTTTATTTCATGATGATAGTTCATGTTCATGCATATGACATAGGAAAAATAAGGAGGAGACTTATATGAACCATAAGACTGTAAGACTTGCAAAAATGGGTATGCTTGTCGCTGTATCCATAGTGCTCGTGTATTTCGTACACTTCCCTATATTCCCGGCGGTAGCCTTTCTCGAATACGATCCGGCGGATATCCCTATTCTGATGGGAACATTTGCATTCGGACCGCTCGCGGGTGTGCTGCTTACAGTGGTGACTTCGGTGGTGCAGGGAGTCACTGTGAGCGCAGCCAGCGGTGTATACGGGATAATAATGCACATAATCGCTACAAGCGTTCTCGTACTGGCGGCAGGTATAATATACAAGAAGTACAAGACGAAAAAGGGTGCGGTCATAGGGCTTGCGGCAGGCGTGGCATCAATGGCGTTCATAATGATATGGGCAAATCTCATAATTACTCCGCTGTTCATGGGGGTACCGAGAGCGGTCGTTTGGGATCTGATGCCGTTCATAGTGGGATTCAACGCGATAAAGGCGGGAATAAACGGATTCGTGACATTCTTGCTCTACAAGCGCATATCGGGATTTCTTCACAGATCGCAGGCTGAAATTTAAGGTCTGCGATATTTTTTTGGAAGCCTATGTCTGTATATTTTTTCATCCTTGTGATATACTACATTAGTTATGGGAGAGAAATTAAGAGAAATTGAAAAAGACAGAAAAAACGTAGAAATAACGATAAAAAGCGAAGAAGACGCTGCAAAGCTCGGCAGAAAAATAGGCAAAAAGGCGGAGCCGGGATCGGTGCTGGCGCTTGTCGGAGATCTGGGGACGGGCAAGACTACGCTTACCAAATACATAGCGGAAGGAATGGGAGTGAGCGAAGTAATAACAAGCCCTACCTTTAATATAGTCAAGGAGTACCGTTCGGGAAGGATACCTCTGTATCATTTCGATGTATACAGGATAGAAGACCCCGAGGAAATGTATGAGATAGGATATGAGGAGTATTTTTACGGAGACGGTCTGTGCGTGGTCGAATGGGCAGATATAATAGAAGAACTTTTGCCAGATGACACCGCGGTGATAAAAATGGAGTACAGCGGTACGGAAGGGGAGCGTATATACAGATGTATATTTTAGCAGTGGAAACGACAGGAGCTTTTGCTTCGGTAGCTCTTGCGGAGGATGAAAAAATCATAGGACATCTGCAGGGACATGACAGATTCTCGCATTTGCAGAATCTGATGGTGCAGGTGAATTCTGTCGTAAAAGAAAATAAATTGTCATTAGGCGATATAGATGGAATAGCAGTATCGAGAGGTCCAGGGTCATTTACGGGGATAAGGATAGGAGTGTCCTCGGCGAGGGCTCTTTCTCAGATACTGGGAATTCCGTGCGCGGCAGTGCCGACTCTTGAAGCTCTGGCTCTCAGAGCTCTTGAGCGGGAAAAGGGATATAATGAAGACATTCTCGTATGTCCCATCCTTGACGCGAGAAGATCGCAGATATACGGAGGCGGATATATCATACGCGGCGGAGTTCCGCAGGAAGAGATAAAAGGAGCGCCCTACAGCATAGAAGAGTTCATCGCGAAAACAGAAAGATATGATCGAATATTGCTGTTTGGCGATGGATGTGATTCCTATGAAGAAGAAATAGCGCAGCTGAGACCTTCGGGAGCGGAAATCGCACCGAAAAGCATAAGATATCAGGATGCGGTTTCCGTGGCAAGGATTGGAGAGAAGATCTTTTCCTCGGGGAACAGCGTTGGCTTTCTCGATCTGAAACCTGACTATATACGTCTTGCTGAAGCGGAGAGGAAGCTGCTGGAAAAACAGAAAAAGGAAAAGTAATATGGCAGATCTTTTAGTCAGACAGGCAGATATAGGAGATGTGGAAGATATCTACGAGATAGAAAAGCTGTGCTTTCCCGACCCATGGAGCAGGAGATCGCTTGCGTACGAGCTTGAGCAGAATCCAAGAGCGTTTTACATAGTGGCGGAGCTTGAAAGCAAAGTAGTAGGATATGCAGGCATGTGGTGGGTAGGAGATGAAGGACATATAACCAATGTGGCGGTGAGACCAGGCTTTAGAAGCAGGAAGATAGCCTCCGGCATAATGGGAGTTATGCTGGAATTCACCTGCGGAGAAGGCATAAAGCACCATACCCTTGAAGTGAGAAAATCGAACGAGGCGGCGATAGGTCTTTATAAAAAATTCGGGTTTGCCCTTGAAGGAGTGAGAGAAAAGTATTATCTCAACAACGGAGAGGACGCTCTCATAATGTGGCGGCACGCCGAATAAAAAATGAAGAAGGACGAAGGAATATATGAAGGACGGGAAAACTGTAACATTCGCAATAGAATCAAGCTGTGACGAAACGGCGGCAGCCGTGATGCTGGACGGGCGTGAGCTGCTCTCCAATGTCATTTCGTCGCAGATAGATGTACATAAACTCTATGGAGGCGTGGTGCCGGAGATAGCTTCGAGACATCACCTGGAAAACATAAACACGGTGGCGGCGCGCGCGCTTGAAGAAGCGTCGGTGAGCATGGAAGAGGTCGATATGATAGGTGTGACCTGCGGACCCGGACTTGTGGGGGCGCTTCTGATAGGGATTGCAACTGCAAAAGCATATGCGCTGGCGGCGGATAAACCTCTCGTAGGAGTACACCATATACACGGACACATATGTGCGAATTACGTGGAGCATAAGGATCTGGAGCCTCCTTTCATGGCGCTGGTCATATCGGGAGGACACACCCATATAGTTGAGGTAACGGGATATAATAAATGCCGTGTGCTTGGATCCACGAGAGATGATGCAGCGGGAGAAGCATATGACAAAGTTGCCAGAGTCCTGGGACTTGGATATCCGGGAGGACCGCTGATAGATAAGCTCGCAAAGGAGGGGGATCCTCACAGCGTTGAATTCAAGCGTGTATTTCTTGAAAAAGGAAGTCTGGATTTCAGCTTCAGCGGTATAAAGACAGGCGTTCTGAACTATGTGAATTCAGAAAGACAGGCAGGACGGGAAATAAATACAGCAGATGTGGCGGCGAGCTTTCAGGCGGCGGTGCTGGACGTTATCGTAGCCAAGACTGTGGGAGCCGCTGCAGATATGGATAAAGACAAGATAGTGATAGCAGGAGGAGTTGCGGCAAACAGCATGCTGAGACAGATGATGGGAGCAGAGTGCGGCAGACGAGGGATAAAGCTGTACTGCCCTACTCCTGTCATGTGTACGGACAATGCAGCCATGATAGGATGCGCCGCGTACTATAAATACAGAGAGCAGGGTGCGGATGATCTTACTCTCGACGCGGTGCCGAATCTGGAATTGTGAGGAGAATATGATAGTAGTATCGGCAAAGGATTTAACAAAGACGTACGGAGAAGATACAGTACTTGATAAAATATCGTTTCATATAAATAAAGGCGAGAGGGTCGGCATAGTAGGAGTGAACGGAGCCGGCAAGACTACTCTTTTGAAGATGCTTACCGGAGAGCTGGACTATGAATCCGGTGAATTTTTCATATCGGCGGATACAAAGGCCGGATACCTCAAGCAGGATGACGGGTTTTCTGCGGAAAATACCGTTATCCGAGAAGTGGAAAAGATATTTTCTAAATTTAAAAATATAGAGGAGGAAATGTCGCAGATCCTGGAAAGGATGAAAGAGGGAGAGGAGGATGTGCAGCTTCTCCAGCGGTATGATGATCTACAGGAAAAATACGGTAATCTGGGAGGCTATACATATAAAAGCGAGATGACCGGCATACTTCTGAGTATGGGTTTTGGAGAAGACAGTTTTAACAAGAAGATAGCTTCTCTCAGCGGAGGAGAGAGGACCAGACTGTCGCTGGCATGCCTTCTTCTCGAAAAACCTGACATACTGTTTCTGGACGAGCCGACCAACCATCTCGATATAGCCACCTTAAAATGGCTGGAACAGTATCTGAAAAACTATAAAGGAACTATGGTGCTGGTTTCCCACGACAGATACTTTCTCGATGAGACGGTGAGTAGGATATTTGAGATTGAAAATCATAAGCTTAATATATATGAAGGAAATTACAGCTTTTATGCTGCCGAGAGAAAAAAAAGACGCGATGCGGAGCTGAAGAGCTACGAAAAGCAGCAGAAGGAGATACAGAGGCAGGAAGAGATAATAAGGAGATTCAAACAGCACGGCACTGAAAAGCTGGCAAAGAGAGCAGCCTCCAGAGAAAAACGTCTGCAGTCAGTGGAGCTTGTGAAAAGACCGGATGCGGAGCACAAAAGGATGAAGATAAGCTTCAGAGAAAATTTTCAGAGTGGAAAAGATGTGATCCTTGCAGAAGACCTTTCGAAGTCTTTCGGGTACGGAGAGAACAGGCGGGAGCTTTTCAGAAATGTGAACCTTGATATAAAAAGGGGCGAATGCGTATGTCTTATAGGAGACAACGGCATAGGGAAAACCACACTCCTCAGAATGATACTGGGAGAAGTTCCCTGCGGAAGCGGCAGGATAAAGATCGGATACAATGTACAGATGGGATATTACGACCAGGGACAGAGACTTCTTACGGGAGATAATACCGTTATAAACGAGCTTCACGATGCCTACAGGCTCTATACCGAAACTGAGCTGAGAAATATGCTAGGAAGATTTCTGTTCAGAGGAGAATCGGTGTTTCTTAAGGTCAGCTCCTTGAGCGGTGGAGAGAAAGCAAGACTCTCTCTTCTCAAGCTGATGATGTCGGGCGCCAATATGCTGATACTCGATGAGCCGACTAACCATCTCGACATAGAATCAAAGGAAGTTTTTGAGGAAGCGCTGACTGAATTCCCGGGAACATGCCTGATCGTATCCCATGATAGATATTTTCTTAACAGAGTTCCGACAAGGATAATCGAACTGACCTCAGAGGGCATGAAAAATTACCTCGGGAAATACGACTATTATGCGGAGAAAAAGCAGGAGGATAAAATAGCCGGTGATGAGACGCCCGGTCTGGGCAAAGAGCAGCTTTCTTCCTCTGAAAGAAGGAGAATTCAGAAGGAAAAAGAGGCGCATGAGAGAAGACTGAAAAGACGCAGAGAAGCCCTGGAATCTGATATCCAGACACTTGAGGAAGATATTGCAGAGCTTGAAAACGCAGTGACCTTAGAGGAAAACATGACGGACCATAGAAAGCTGGCGGAGATAGGGAGTCTTCTGGGAAAAAAGAAAAATCAACTCGAGGAAAGGTACGAAGAATGGCTTGTTTTACAGGAACAGTGAATTAAAACATTTCTATTTTTTTAACGAAAAGTATTGCAATAAAATAAACGCTACACTATAATGAATAAAAAGTTATCAAGGCGCCGCCTTGATAATATAATTTTGTAAATTATATTATCTATAATAATGGAGGTATATTATGACATTAGAAAAGATCAAGGGAATAATAGCAGAACAGTTAGGAGTTGAAGAAGATGCCGTGAAGATGGAGACTCATCTCATGAAAGATCTTGAAGCGGACTCTCTCGACGCTGTGGAAATAATAATGGCTATTGAAGATGAATTCGACATCGAAGTTCCTGATGAAGATGCTGAAAAATTCCAGACTGTCAGCGATATCGTAAATTATGTAGAAGCGAAGGCATAATAGATGAAAAAAAATGCAAAGATTTCTAATGCTGTAATAAGGAGACTGCCGAGATACAGACGCTATTTGAAGGAACTTCATAAGAAGGGAATCGAAAAGATATCATCCAATGAATTCAGTGAGCTTACGGGATATACGGCGTCGCAGATAAGACAGGATTTAAACAATTTCGGAGAATTCGGACAGCAGGGATACGGATACAGCGTTGAAAGCCTGTATAAAGAGATCAGTGCAATACTGGGTCTCGACAAGAGGTACAGGATGGTGGTCGTAGGTGCGGGAAATCTCGGACAGGCGATAGTCAATCATACCTACTATTATAAATCGGGCTTCGTAGTATCCGGTATTTTTGAAATCAATCCGCGGCTGATAGGTATCAGGATAAACGATATTGAAGTCATGGATTATGAAAACATAGTCGAGTTTGTCGAAGAAAACGATATCGGTATAGGAATAATATGCACTACGATGGATTCTGCTCAGGAAGTCGCTGACAAACTGTGTTTTGCAGGAGTAAAGGGACTTTGGAATTTTGCTCCGGTAGATATAGAGATCCCGGGGCATGTCGCCGTAGAAAATGTACACATTACAGACAGCCTGTATTCCCTTGCATATCACATGAATGGAGAAAGGGACAAGAAAAAGAAAAAGTGAATAATAAAATAACCGTTTCATATTTGAAACGGTTATTCATTATAATCGATAATTGATTTATGTTCTCGTTACCAATATCGGTTTACTCTTCCACGCAAGCGCCAACAGGGCAAGCTCCTGCACAGGCTCCGCAGTCAATGCACTTGTCTGCATCGATAACGTGGAACGCATCGCCGGCTGATATGGCTTCTGTAGGACATTCATCAATACATGCGCCGCAGTTGAGGCATGCATCAGTAATTTTGTAAGCCATTGTAATACCTCCTTTGAAATTATCTTTAAACGACAAACTGATTATAACAAACCTTATTGGGGAATTCAAGATGAAAGTTTACGCACTTATAGGAAAGAGCGGCACAGGCAAAAGCTTTCAGGCTGTGAATCTGTGCAGAGAACTGAAAATAGAAAGTATCGTAGATGACGGACTGTTCATATGCCGTAATAAAGTGGTGGCGGGAGTATCCGCCAAAAGACAGCCCACAAAGGTGGGAGCTGTAAAAACAGCGCTTTTCACCAGAGACGAGCATATGGCTGAAGTGAAGGAAGCAATTGGAAAAATGAAGCCTTCGAGCGTACTTGTTATCGGGACATCTGTGGGTATGTTGGAAAAAATCGTAAAACGTCTCGAGCTTCCGCCTATAGACAGGAAGATATTCATAGAAGAGATAACCACCAGGGAAGAGAGGACTTTAGCGAAAAAGCAGCGTGACGAGATGGGAGAGCATGTTATACCGGCGCCGACATTTCAGCTGAAACGGCAGTTTTCCGGATATTTCATGATGCCCATGAAGATGCTGTTCAAGGAGCTGGGTCCGCGCAGAGTTTACAGTGAAAAGTCAGTTGTAAGACCGACTTACAGCTATCTGGGAGAATACAAGATATCGGAAAAAGTTCTTTCGGATATAGTGGAGTGTGTCAGCAGAGAAAGCAGCGTGATTTACGATATATCGAAAGTGATGATATCACAGGTGCCGGACGGCATAGACATATATATGATAGTCAATTTGAAATATATAGACGATCTTCCCGGCAGGACAAGGGCGTTTCAGCGAAGAACGGCAAATAAGATAGAAGAGATGACGGCTTTCAATGTAAACAGGATAGATATTGATGTAAAAGACGTGATATAGAAGAAGCATGTATGGCGGGAGAAACAGATGGAAGAACGCAGAGAAGAACGGGTTTTTGCTGTTAAAGAGGTGAATGATTTTAATCCGGATCAGATATTTGACTGCGGACAGTGTTTTCGATGGGAAAGAAACGATGACGGCAGCTACAGCGGGGTAGCATTCGGCATACCGGCAAGGATAGAATGGCATGATGATGAGAAAAAGCTTGAAATATATAATTCCGGGGAAAAGGAGTTCAACGAAGTATGGAAGAGCTATTTTGATCTGGATAGAGATTACGGAGAGATAAAGAGATATCTTACAGAGCACGATGAAGTGATAGGAAGCGCCATAGACTACGGTCAGGGGATAAGGATACTCAATCAGGATAAATGGGAAACATTGCTTTCCTTCATAATATCTCAGAACAACAACATACCGAGAATCAAAAAATGTATAAATTCGCTGGCAGAAAATCTGGGGGAACAGGCAGGTGAATATGAAGGAAAGAAATACTTCAATCTGCCGTCGCCTGAAGTTCTGGCTTCGGCGAGCGTGGACGATCTTGCGCCGTGCAGGCTGGGGTACAGGGCAAAATACCTGATAGAGACCGCTAAAGCAGTAAGAGATGAAGGTATTGAAAGCCTTTATGCCCTCGGTGATGACAGCGTTACTGCCGCAGAGGCGTCGGAAGCTCTGAGAAGATACTGCGGAGTGGGAGCAAAGGTGGCAAACTGTATATCCCTTTTTTCCATGGGAAAGATAGACAGCTTTCCCATAGATGTATGGGTGAAGAAGGTGATGAACAGATTGTACGGTATAGATGAAAGCGATGTCAGAGCCATGGCGAAACTGGCGGAGGAGAGATTCGGCAAGTACGGCGGTATCGCGCAGCAGTATCTCTTTTACTACATAACTCATAATAAGGAAATAAGAGAAGGATAGCATGAAATTGGTATATACATGCATTACCGCTTACACTATCTGAGCGAAAGCGCGCGCAGCGTTTTCGCTCTTTATATTATCTTTAGGAAGAAAATTTTAAAAACGTATTGACAAAACGGGGAAATGGCTGTAAATTATAGTTAGCACTCATAAATAAAGAGTGCTAACAAATGACAAAAAGGGTTTACCCTGATATAAAACCGGGTTTCGGGAATACCGGAAGCGCGGATTCAATTCACAATAAAAGTAAAGGAGATGACACTATGAGTTTTGGAATCAAGCCTTTAGGCTCAAGAGTAGTTATTAAGAAAATCGAAGCGGAAGAAAAGACCGCAAGCGGTATCGTTCTGCCGGGTTCGGCGCAGGAAAAGCCGCAGATGGCTGAAGTTCTGGCAGTAGGACCGGGAACTGAAGACGATAAGATGGAACTTAAAGTAGGAGACAAAGTTATCTTCTCACCATATGGAGGTACTGAAGTAAAGTACGGCGGTGAAGAAGTAGTTATCATGAACCAAAGAGATATTTTGGCAATCGTTGAATAATTAAAGGAGGGATTTGAAAATGGCAAAGGAATTACATTACGGTGAAGAAGCCAGAAGAAAGCTTCAGGCAGGTGTGGATAAACTTGCTGATACAGTTAAAATAACCCTTGGACCTAAGGGAAGAAACGTTCTTATAGACAAGAAATTCGGCTCTCCGCTCATCACTAACGACGGAGTTACCATCGCAAGAGAGATTGAACTGGAAGATGCTGTTGAAAACATGGGAGCTCAGGTAGTTAAGGAAGTTGCTTCCAAAACCAACGATGTTGCCGGCGACGGTACTACGACAGCTACGCTCCTTGCTCAGATAATAATAAAAGAAGGATTCAAAAATGTAGCTGCAGGTGCAAACCCTATGGTGCTGAAGAGAGGTATACAGGGTGCGGTCGATGTCGCTGTAGATGAAATCAAGAGACTTGCTCAGGTCGTTGACAGTCAGGAAAGTATCGCTCAGGTAGCTTCCGTATCGGCAGCTGATGAAGAAATCGGCGGACTCATTGCAGAAGCTATGGAAAAGGTCGGCAAAGACGGAGTTATCACAGTTGAAGAATCCAAGTCCATGGGCACTACTCTTGAAGTAGTTGAAGGTATGCAGTTTGACAGAGGATACTTCTCGCCGTACATGGTAACTGATACGGAGAAGATGGAAGCTGTTCTTGAAAATCCGTACATCCTGATTACAGACAAGAAGATAAACAACATCCAGGAGATACTTCCTGTTCTTGAGCAGGTGGTTCAGCAGGGCAGAAAGCTCCTCATCATCTGCGATGATCTGGAAGGTGAAGCTCTGGCAACTATTATCGTAAACAAGCTTAAGGGAACTTTCGACTGCGTAGCAGTAAAGGCTCCGGGATTCGGAGACAGAAGAAAGGCTATGCTTGAGGATATAGCTATCCTGACAGGCGGTACGGTTATCTCGGAAGAGCTGGGATATGAACTGAAGGAAACTACAACGGATATGCTCGGTACGGCAGCTACTGTAAAAGTGGATAAAGAGAACACTGTCATAGTAGACGGTGCAGGAGATGCAAAGGATATCGAAGCAAGAGTTGCTCAGATAAAGACTCAGATAGAGAATACAAATTCAGATTTCGACAGAGAAAAGACACAGGAGAGACTGGCTAAACTGGCAGGCGGCGTAGCCGTTATCAAGGTGGGAGCTGCTACAGAGACAGAGCTGAAGGAAAGAAAACTCAGGATCGAAGACGCTCTCAACTCCACTAAGGCAGCAGTACAGGAAGGTATCGTATCCGGCGGCGGCGTAGCTCTCGTAAATACTATTCCTGCAGTTGCGAAATACGTTGAAGAACTTGAAGGCGACGCCAAGACGGGCGGAGCTATCATCGTAAGAGCCCTCGAAGAGCCTGTAAGACAGATAGCTGAAAATGCCGGATTCGAAGGCAGCGTGGTAGTTTCTCAGGTAAAAGACAGCAGCGAAGGAGTAGGCTTCAATGCTGCTACAGAAGAATATGTCAATATGATAGATGCGGGTATCGTTGACCCTGCAAAGGTAACGAGATCAGCACTCCAGAACGCTTCGTCGGCATCTGCAATGCTGCTCACTACAGAGGCAGGCATTACAGACATACCTGAAGAAGACAATGCGGCAGCTGCTATGGGCGGCGGCATGGGAGGCGGAATGCCGGGCATGATGTAAGGCATAAAGCCGAAAAAGCGGCGTGTATCATTGAGTGCAGGCTGCGGCAGATAAAAGGGGTTGGATATATAAGGCATACAGGAGACGACTTGAAAATAAAAAACAAGTATAGATCACAGTCAAATCAGAGAGGCAAAAGGGCAGTCGCTAAGACTGCTCTTTTGCTGTATTCGTAAAGAAAATCGAGATGAAAGAGCGGATTTTTTTAAATACCGAAAGACAACTGCATGTCTGTGAAAAAGCCGCTTATCCAAGTGTTTTTTGTGTTTTGTGTTTAATTTGATTGTAAAGTAAAGCGTTTTAAGCTAAAATGTGATATTATAGTTAAGGTATAAATATGACAGGAGGCAATTATGGCATACATTTTTGATGAGCCGTCGAGGACATTCAGCGAATATCTTTTAGTTCCGGGATATTCATCCACTGAATGCAGGGTGGAAAACGTTTCACTTAAGACACCGGTAGTGAAATTCCGAAAAGGAGAGGAACCTCCTTTGAGTATGAATATTCCGATGGTTTCGGCTATAATGCAGGCTGTATCGGGTGATGAGCTTGCAATAGCCCTTGCAAAGGAAGGAGGCATATCGTTCATTTTCGGCTCACAGTCGGTGGAGAACCAGGCTGAGATGGTAAAAAAAGTAAAGGACCACAAGGCAGGATTCGTTACGAGCGATGCCAACATAAGACCTGATCAAACTCTCGGAGAGCTTCTCGAGCTAAAGAAGAGGACGGGACATTCGACCACTGCCGTCACGGAAGACGGCACGGCGGAAGGGAAAATGGTAGGACTTGTTACGAGCAGGGATTATCGTATAAGCAGGATGTCTCTCGATGAAAAGGTATGCAATTTCATGACGTCCTTTGATAAGCTCATATATGCGAAAGAAGGAATAACGCTTTCAGAGGCAAATGATATGCTGTGGGACAATAAGCTGAACGCTCTTCCTGTAATAGATAAAAATCAGAGACTGACGCATTTCGTGTTCAGGAAGGATTATGATACCCATAAGGCTTATCCGGATGAGCTTCTGGATCAGCACAAGAGATATGTGGTCGGCGCAGGTGTGAACACCCGCGACTATGCGGAGAGGATACCTGCTCTCGTGGATGCGGGAGCCGATGTGCTTTGTATAGATTCTTCGGAAGGATACACGGAATGGCAGAAGATAACCCTCGATTTCGTAAGGGAAAAATACGGCGACAGCGTGAAGATCGGCGCCGGAAATGTGGTTGACAGAGAAGGCTTCAGATATCTTGCCGAAGCAGGAGCCGATTTTGTAAAGATAGGCATCGGCGGCGGCTCTATCTGCATAACAAGAGAGCAGAAGGGCATCGGAAGAGGACAGGCTAGCGCGGTAATAGAAGTGGCTCAGGCGAGGGATGAATATTTTGAGGAAACCGGTATATACATTCCTATATGCTCGGACGGCGGAATAGTTTACGATTATCATATGACGCTGGCTCTCGCTATGGGCGCGGATTTCCTGATGCTGGGAAGATACTTCTCAAGATTCGACGAGTCCCCTACGGCTAAGCTGACGATAAACGGAAGCTACGTCAAGGAATACTGGGGAGAAGGCTCAAACAGGGCGAGAAACTGGCAGAGATATGATATGGGTGGAGACAGCAAGCTTTCGTTTGAGGAAGGGGTGGATTCCTACGTGCCGTATGCGGGACCTCTCAGCGATAATGTCAGACAGTCGCTGCAGAAAGTAAAATCCACCATGTGCAACTGCGGAGTAGTGACGATACCTGAGCTTCAGAAGAACGCGAAGATAACTCTCGTATCAGCGACGAGCATAGTTGAGGGCGGAGCCCACGACGTTATACTCAGAGATTCGGGAAACAGCAACAGATAAAATATCAGTATTGAGAGGATTTTAAACGATATGGATCATGAAAAAATCATCGTTCTGGATTTCGGCGGACAGTACAACCAGCTGATCGCAAGGAGAGTGAGAGAATGCGGTGTGTACTGCGAAGTGCATCCGTACACTCTTTCCATGGAGGAAATAAAAGCCAAAGAGCCTAAAGGAATAATATTTACGGGAGGTCCGAACAGCGTTTACGGAGATGATTCACCTCGATATTCGACTGATATATACGATATGGGGGTGCCGATCCTCGGCATATGCTACGGAGCACAGCTCATGGCGCATCAGCTCGGAGGAAAGGTCGAAACTGCACCCGTGAGCGAATACGGAAGAACTGAAGTGGATATAGATGACAAGGGCGGCCTTTTCAGAGATGTGGCAGACAGGACCGTATGCTGGATGAGCCATACGGATTATATCAGCGAAACACCCATCGGATTTCATATAACAGCACATACTCCTGTATGCCCTGTGGCGGCTATGGAAAACAGAGATGAAAAGCTTTATGCGCTTCAGATGCATCCTGAGGTTATGCATACGGTGGAAGGCATGAAGATGCTCAGATCATTCGTAATGGATGTCTGCGGCTGCCGGGGAGACTGGCAGATGGGATCCTTCGTAGAGGATACAATAAAGGCGATGAAGGAAAAGGTGGGAGACGGAAAGGTGCTATGCGCTCTTTCGGGAGGCGTGGATTCTTCTGTTGCCGCCGTACTTCTTTCCAAAGCTGTAGGCAGGCAGCTCACCTGTGTTTTTGTGGACCATGGCCTTCTTAGAAAAAACGAAGGCGACGAGGTGGAGACTGTATTCGGACCTGACGGACCGTATGACCTTAATTTCATCAGAGTGAACGCTCAGCAGCGTTTTTACGATAAGCTTGCAGGAGTTACGGAGCCTGAGAAAAAGAGAAAGATAATAGGCGAGGAATTCATCAGAGTTTTTGAAGAGGAAGCTAAGAAGGTCGGTTCCGTGGATTTTCTCGTACAGGGCACCATATATCCGGATGTCATCGAGTCGGGACTCGGCAAGTCGGCGATGATAAAATCGCATCACAATGTAGGAGGACTGCCGGATCATGTCGATTTCAAGGAAATTGTCGAGCCTCTAAGGATGCTGTTCAAGGACGAGGTGAGAAAGGCCGGACTTGAACTGGGAATACCTGATTATCTGGTATTCCGCCAGCCGTTTCCGGGGCCGGGACTTGGCATCAGGATTATAGGAGAAGTCACGGAGGAAAAGGTCAGAATAGTCCAGGATGCTGACGCTATCTACAGGGAGGAAATAGCAAAGGCTATGGAATCCGATCTGATTCCGAAGTATGGTGAGGAGGGAACTCTCGGCCAGTACTTCGCAGCCCTTACAAATATGCGGAGCGTAGGCGTTATGGGAGATTTCAGGACCTATGACTATGCAGTCGCTCTGCGGGCCGTGCTCACCAGCGATTTCATGACAGCCGAAGCAGCCCAGCTCCCTTGGGAAGTGCTCCAGACAGTAACGACGAGAATAGTCAACGAAGTAAAACACGTCAACAGAGTAGTGTACGACTGCACCGGCAAACCCCCAGGGACCATAGAGTTCGAATGATGCCTATTCCCGAGAAGCCTTATAGAATAGGGGCTCTCGGGATATTTTTTTTGGCCGTGACCCAAGATTGACCCAATTGTACCATTGGATTTCGAGAGCTTGCTTGTTTAAATCTAAAATATTAATTAATGATAACTCTGATATTTCTATATTCCTCCGATATTATAATGGTTCTTGCAGAATCTTAAGTGTAATATAAGATTTTTTAGATGGGAAAAGAGCCAAATCTGTAAAGACTATGAATCGGTTTTCTCATCTAGCTGCATTG
>CAYYMY010000014.1:0-28381 GCA_964473095.1 uncultured Oscillospiraceae bacterium
GATCCCTACAGCTATCACAAACACCACACCAAGCGCCGTGATATGGAACACCGTAAATGACAGTACAGATAACACAATGGCCAGCGCCAAAAGAAGGCCTATTACGTA
Organism: uncultured Oscillospiraceae bacterium; assembly: GCA_964473095.1. Classification (GTDB taxonomy): domain Bacteria; phylum Bacillota; class Clostridia; order Peptostreptococcales; family Anaerovoracaceae; genus Lentihominibacter. The sequence goes on from CAYYMY010000014.1 coordinate 109, forward strand.
GAAAACAGGTTTTGACATCCAACTCCCGTAATTCTCCCCATGAGTTCCAAGTCGGATCACTTTTTGCCGGACTTGATTTTGTTTCATTTGAATCATCTCCTTATTATCATATTTTTTACAACAGCAGACATAATCCCGTCTGAGCCGCCGCCATGGCGAGTCCATCCAAGATTGTGCGCATCCAATCCACATACATCCCCTTTTCTCTTGTAAGCAAACCATTTGGTTAGTGATGGCTAACCAATGTATAGTCAGTATATCTTATCCCGCATGAAAAAGCAAGGCAATACAAAAAGACCTGTTTTTTAGGTCTTTGTTACATATGTAAAATCCGTCCTCGAATATACTTTTTTCACTTCTTCGGTATAATCAAGCAGCGTTTTACCGATACTTATTCCTCCGGCATCTCTTATCCTTTTCAGCTGGACATGCTCCTTCAGTCCCTGTACGCTCACCAGTATAGTCCGTATATGGCTAAGGTTATGAAGGTGAACACTATACACAGGACAAGATTACGCTTTATTTGAATATGTCCTTTCTATATATTATATTGGGCAAGACGTAAGCCGGGTTCTGTATCTGACAATCATCTATCTTGGCCTCCTGTTACCAGAAAGCTCATGCGACCCACCTCTTGGGCAGCGACGGGCAGCCGCCTTTTACGCCCTGTTTGGTCTTGCTCCGGATGGGGTTTACACGAGAGATATGTTACCATACCTCCCTGTGAGCTCTTACCTCACAATTTCACCCTTACCACGGCATTATCCGTTTCGGCGGTGTGTTTCTGTTGCACTTTCCCTATAGTTACCTACGCCGGACGTTATCCGGCATCCTCGCCCTGTGGAGCCCGGACTTTCCTCATGCGCCTCAAAGACGCACGCGATTGTCTGTCTTACCCAAATAATCATGACAAATTTGCCTGATTATTTATATCACACAAATGAAAATTTGTAAAGCCGCGCCTTTATTTTTACGTTGTGCTCGCTTGTTGACATTCATTTTCAGCGATGTTATTGTATATAAAGAAATTTTATATTTTATGCTTCCATTTGCTTTTATTTCTGCTCGATGATATAATTTCCGAGCATATTCAAAAATGGGGAGAATGAAGGAGGAACTGAAATGGAACTGGAATCCATAAGTGTCGGTATACTTTCCGTAGTGCCGCCGCTTGTCGCCATTGTGCTAGCGCTTATTACCAAAGAAGTTGTATTTTCATTGATACTTGGAATTCTATCAGGCACCGCTATTTACGCCTTTGCCACCGGATCTGGCATTGTCGGCATGTTTGACGTGACGGTTTCTCTCATGATAGAAAAGTTGTCAGAAAATACGAGTATGATAGTGTTCTTATGTCTGCTCGGTATACTGGTATCGCTTGTCAACAGAGCCGGAGGCTCAAGAGCATATGGGGAATGGGCGGTAAAAGGACTCAAGAGTAAAAGAAGCTCGTCTATGGCAACGGTCTTTTTAGGCATACTCATATTCATAGACGATTACTTTAACTGTCTGACCGTGGGGACGGTCATGCGTCCCGTGACGGACAGGTTTGATATGTCCAGAGAAAAACTGTCTTATCTGATAGACGCAACGGCGGCGCCTATATGTATAATAGCACCCATATCGTCGTGGGCAGCTTCCGTCATCTCCTACTATCCGGAATCCACGGGCATGAGCGGTATGACGGCGTTCCTCTCTTCAATACCGATGAATCTCTACGCTTTGCTTACCATATTCATGATATTTTACATATCGCTTAAGAAAAATTCAGATTACGGACCTATGCTCAAGGCCGAGCTCCTAGCTGAGAAAGGAATTCACGAAGGCAGAGTCGCCATGAGCAGACAGGAAGAGGAATTCTTAGAGCAGAACAGCAATACCAAGGGCAAGATACGCGATCTTGTGATACCTATACTGTTCCTCATCGCCGCGTCCGTCGTCTCGATGCTGTATGTCGGAGGCTACTGGAACGGAGAGAATCCTACGCTGTTTGACGCTTTCGGCAATACCGACGCCGGAGCCGCACTGGCGCTAGGCGCTTTCGTATCGCTCATATTCTCGTTTATATATTTTATGATAAGACGTGTGCTGACTTTCAGGGATTTCTTCTCATGTATAAATCCGGGTATAAATTCCATGGTAGCTGCATGCGTTATACTGACGCTCGCATGGTCGATAAGCGGCGTATGCAGAGAGCTTCTATCTACAGGAACGTATGTCGCAGATTTCGTCCAGACATCAGGCGTGCCTGTGGAAATACTCCCGGCGCTTATATTCCTCTTGGCATGTCTTCTGTCGTTTTCAACAGGGACAGCCTGGGGCACATTCGGCATACTCATACCTATTATCATCGCCATATGTGAAGTTGCTGCGCCAGAGCTTCTCATAACGACTCTGTCGGCAACTTTGGCAGGCTCGGTGTTTGGCGATCACTCCTCACCGATTTCCGACACTACGATACTTGCCTCCACCGGCGCTCAGTGCGACCACCTGAAACATGTGGGGACACAGGTTCCTTACGCTGCGACAGTTGCGGCGTGCTGTCTCATCGGTTACCTTGTGGCAGGATTCACAGGCGATCTCGGATTTACGACAAGCATCCTTATAACGCTGCCGATCTCGCTCATATGCCTTGTGACGGCTCTACTGATACTTCCGAAGTTTTTTGGAAGGAACAGATATAAAGATCTTGTTTGATAAATATGCCGAAACATATATTAAAGCCCGTTCTCAAATTACATGAGAACGGGCTTTTGCATATCACCGTCTGACTGTTTTCAAAACACCTCAAAAGGATCCGTCGAAGCTGAGGCGGCAAATATCTCCACCTTTTCTCCCAGTTGTCTCTGCAGTATTGATTTCATGTTTTCTCCGAAGGTCTTTTCAGTCCCGTAGTGACCCGCATCGATAACAGCGATTCCCATCGCTTCAGCCTTCTGTGCCTCGTGATGCTTCATGTCGCCTGTTATAAACAGCTCGCACCCGTGCGCCGCCGCGGCCTGCGCGAATTCTATTCCCGCGCCCGTACATATTCCCACGGTTTTTACTGTTCTTTCGAGGTCTCCCGTCCATCTGATTTTACGCCTGTCTATATCGAGATTTTCACACAGCATTTCCGCGACTTCCTTTACGCTCACAGCTTTCCTGAATTTTCCCATCCTGCCTATATCGAACATCGAATTTCTCTCAAGCATCTTTTCAGGCTCGCCTACCTCTTCTCCCTCAAGATTTTTTATGGAGGTGAGATCGAGAGCCCTCGCAAGCATGTCGTTATTGCCGCCCTTCGCTTTATCAAAAGGCGTATGGCATGAATATACGGATATCCCGCTTTTTACAAGCTCTATGATCATATCCCCTTCAGTATCGCCGCTGCTTATCTTTCTAATACCTGAAAATATGAGCGGATGATGTGTCACTATCATACTGCACGAAAGAGCCTGTGCCTCCCTCACAATGTCCATGTGCAATTCAAGACATGTAAGTATCCTTTCCGCCGGAGCCTCTCCGAACTCTATCTGAAATCCGGCGTTATCCCACGTCTCCTGCAGCTCTATGGGCGCTGTTTTTTCAATTGCATCCGCAACATCCTTCACTGTTGTATGTTTTTCTCTCATTATCTTTCTCCGTACATCTTAAGCAGCGCCTTTATATAATATATACTGGCGCATATGCTTTTTTCCGTCTTGATATCACGTGTCTTCGATAGCATGACATTCTCCAGTACATGCTGCCGCTCTTGCATATTTCTAATCAGGAATTCTTCCACAAGTCCTTTTCCTTTCATTATCCACGGAGGCACTCTGTACATATATTCCTCATCTATCTTCCCCTTGAAAGGAGCCAGATCCTCCTTCGCGTTCAGTTTTCTATGATTATCCGAAACTTCGCAAGGGACTGCAGTTATTATCTCCGAAATAAAATTCCCTTCCCTAACCAGATCCTCTCCTGTTATGGAAAATCCGTTCTCCGAAAGCCATCTGCGAAGATACCCCTGTCCGCTCCTCGGCTGGAATACAAATTTATCGATTGACCTCACGGTCTGTATATCTGCCTGCAGTATATCCGCTATCAGGTTTCCTCCCATTCCTGCTATCACCACCGCATCAGCCTCTCCTGGTTTCAGGACGGACAGTCCGTCCCCTTCCCGCAGTTCATACCCTCCGTTGAGATGTTTTCTGCAGCATGTCTCCGCCTTGGAAAGAGAATGAACGCTTATATCCGTAAGAACAGCTTTTTCACACTGTCCTGACATCACCATATAGACAGGCAAAAAACCATGGTCGGTCCCTATGTCTGCCATGGTTTTTATATTTCCCAGTCTGTCGGCTATTACGTGCAGTCTTTCACTCAATTTAATCATTTCACAAAACCTTTCGCCGAATAAAACAAATATCTCCGGAAATCATTCAAGATAATCTTTCAGTTTCTTGCTCCTGGTCGGATGTCTCAGCTTTCTAAGAGCCTTTGCCTCTATCTGTCTTATTCTCTCCCTCGTAACGTCAAACTTTCTTCCTACTTCTTCGAGCGTCCTTGCACGTCCGTCCTCAAGTCCGAATCTCAGCTTCAGGACTTTCTGCTCTCTTTCCGTAAGTGTCCCCAGCACGTCCACCAGCTGCTCCTTCAGCATTGAAAATGCCGCAGCTTCAGCAGGTGCAGGGACATCATCGTCCGGTATAAAATCGCCCAGATGGCTGTCTTCCTCTTCTCCTATAGGGGTTTCCAGTGAAACAGGCTCTTGCGCTATTTTCAGGATTTCACGCACTTTTTCAACAGAAATACCCATTTCTTCGGCTATCTCATCGGGAGTAGGCTCGCGGCCTTCTTCCTGAAGCAGCTGTCTTGATACTCTTATAAGCTTGTTGATGGTTTCCACCATATGAACAGGTATCCTTATGGTTCTCGCCTGATCCGCTATCGATCTTGTTATCGCCTGCCTTATCCACCATGTGGCATATGTGCTGAATTTGTATCCTTTGGTCCAGTCAAATTTATCGACAGCTTTTATAAGTCCCAGATTGCCTTCCTGTATCAGATCCAGGAACAGCATTCCTCTTCCCACATATTTTTTCGCTATGCTGACTACAAGTCTTAAATTTGCCTCACAGAGCTTCTGTTTTGCATATTCGTCTCCTGCTTCCATCCTTTTTGCAAGGTCTATTTCTTCCTGTGCAGTCAGAAGCGGAACTTTTCCTATTTCTTTGAGATACATCCTTACCGGGTCATCCACTGCAATATTTTTGGAAATGGTCGCTTCCAAATCTATTTCCTTCGCATCCGGATTTTTCGCTATTACCGCATCCACTTCCGGGTCATCCACTTCTTCCTCATCCATTTCCATCAATTCAAGATCATCCGGCTCATTTTCAAGTGTAACTTCTATGCTCTTGTTTATAAGCGTATCGTATATCTCCTCCATCTGATCCTTGTCGATATCCAAATCTCCCAGACAATCGGATATCTCGGTATATGTCAGAATTTTTTTGCTTTTTTTTAATGCTCTGTCGGTCAGTTCTTTTATCACACGCTTCTTGGCTTCTTCATCAAGAACGCTCACTTCCTGCTCTTCCTTATTTTCGTCTTCTGCTATCTTTATTTCTTCTTTTTCCATGTTGCTGTGTCTGCCCCTTTCTATTCCTTTAACTTTTTCTGTATCTCCATAAGCTGCTGTGTCAGCTCCCGTATTTCCTTCTCATTCTCATTTTCATCCGCCATCGAAAGTTTCATCAGAATACCTTCCTCACTGTTCCTGAGCATATTTCTTCTTATCAGTCTTATACAGTCTTCAAATATCCTGTCCTCTCTTCCGGAAGGTATCACTTCATCTTTTATTTCTTCAATAAGCGCCGCTCCGGTATGATCCAGCACATCTTTGATATCTACGGCATCGGTATGTTTTTCATCTGCGTCTTTAAGCGCGGCATATATGTTTTTTCCCGCTTCACTTTTAAACGCCTCTTTTTCTATGTCTTCAGGAATGTGAATAAATCTTCTGTCCATCAGCATCAGCTTTATCAAATCTCTTTCTACCCGCGGTATCCCGTATTCTGATATCGCCGCGTCATCTGCATGCTCTCTTTTGGTACTGATTTCCTTTTCCTGACTATTATTATCGGAATATTCAAATCTTATGGCTCCTTCCGATATTCCCGTCTCATCGGCTATTTTTTTTATATACGTATCCGCTTCAACAGGCTTCATCTTCCTTAAAGCCCTTATCGCATCTCTTATGAAATCGATTCGCTGCTGCTCGTCATTCATATCATATCTGTCCCTTATCACCGCGATTTTAAAATCTCCGTACGGCACAGCCTCTTCAACAAGTTTCACGAAAGCTTTTTTTCCGTTTTTCTTTATGAATTCATCCGGGTCCTTTCCATCTGTCACCTTGAGCACTCTCGCTTTCAGCCCTTCTTCATAGAGTATATCCAGCCCTCTGAAAGCCGCGTTCTGCCCCGCACTGTCAGCGTCATATGAAAGAATCACATTTTTAGTATATCTTTTTATCAGTCTTGCCTGATTCTCCGTCAGAGCCGTTCCCAGCGATGCTGAAACATTCCTCATTCCCGACTGATACAAGGACACCACATCCATATATCCTTCAACGAGTATTATGCGGTCTTCATCGACCACATGCTTCTTAGAAAGATTGAGCCCGTAGAGATTGTTTTTTTTCTGGAATACCGACGATTCCTGAGAATTGAGATATTTAGGCTCTCCGTCGTCTATTATGCGCCCTCCGAAGCCTATGACTTTTCCCGCCGTATTTATTATGGGGAATATCACTCTGCCCCTGAACTTGTCAAAATAGTTTCCTCCTGACTTTGAAATAAGTCCGAGATGCATAAGCTTATCTTCGTTTACACCTTTACCTTTAAAAAAATCATACAGGCTTGTCCAGTCACTATCGGCGTATCCTATGCCGAATTTATTCATGATCTCCTCCGTTATACCTCTTTCTTTCATATAGGTATATCCCGGATTTGCTTTTTCCCGAAGAGCTCTGAAAAAAAATCTCGCTGCCTGCCTGTTTATCTCGTAGTACTCTTCCTTGTCCTTTCCGCTCCTGAAAGCGCCCTCAAGACTTATTCCGTACTCCTTCGCCAGCATCTCAACCGCACCTTTAAAATCGAGAGCGTAATATCTTTCCGCAAAATTTATCACATCACCTGTAGCTCCGCATCCGAAACACGTATATATCTGTTTTGTTTCAGATACAACAAAAGAAGGTGTTTTTTCGTTGTGAAACGGGCAGATTCCTTTGTAATTGTTCCCTGCCTTTTTAAGAGAAACAACTCTGCCAACCACATCCACAATGTCACACCTGCTTTTTATTTCATCTACTATATTGATCTGACTGTTTTGTTTCACTTTTGCCCCTCTGTATGTACTACTTACTTTATATATACGACAAAAGTCTTCCTTTTCCTTTTTTATTTTAAACTTTTTTGTGAATTATACGTGCTCTTTATCCGAAAATTTCTTCATACAAATTCACCGCATATCTGTCAGTCATTCCTGCTATGTGATCCTTTACAAGCTCCTCAAGAGTAAATTCTCCGCGCATTTCCGCCAGTTCTTCAGGAAGTTCATCCGGATTTTTAAGGTAATATCCGAAAAGCGATGTTATTATCTGCTCCACCTTGTTGAGATCCTCCGCTTTTTTCACATTCTTATTTAGATATACATTCCTGAACATGAATGTTCTGAGCTCATTCATTGCCTGCATCTTTTCTTCGCTTAAGCCGGCTTCCGGCTTTTCAAAACTGTTGGCTATCATATCCTTGACAAGAGTATCTATTCTTTTTTTATGTGAGTCACCTAGCACCGCTATACATTCTTTCGGCAGACTGTCTTCGGTTACTATCCCGCTTCTAATCGCATCGTCTATGTCGTGGTTTATATACGCTATCCTGTCGCTCACTTTTACTATCTGCCCTTCAGGAGTGCACGGCGCAGTGCTACCTGTATGATTCAATATCCCATCTCTCACTTCATATGTAAGATTCATACCTCTTCTCGTCTTGCTCTGGGATTCCAGAACATCCACAACGCGAAGACTCTGTACATTATGTTTGAATCCTCCCGAATATATGTCGTTCAGAACAGTCTCTCCGCTGTGCCCGAAAGGCGTATGTCCGAGGTCATGCCCCATAGCTATGGCCTCTGCAAGGTCTTCATTGAGCCCTGCTCCTCTCGCTATCGTACGCGCTATCTGTGAAACCTCTATAGTGTGGGTAAGACGTGTCCTGAAATGATCACCCTCAGGAGATATGAAGACCTGAGTTTTATGCATGAGTCTTCTGAAAGATTTTGAATGTATTATCCTGTCTCTGTCTCTTTGAAAGTCCGTCCTTACACTGCATTTTTCCTCTTTTTGCAGTCTTCCCCTGCTTTCTGCCGCTTTTGTGGCATATTGGGAAAGAAATTCATATTCTCTTTTCTCCAGATCCTCCCTCATGATCATATCAAAAATTCCTCCGTATATATTTATAATACATATTCTGTACCGATTTGTTTTTTGCTTTCAGGCTGTTATACGCCCGTATGTCCGAATCCTCCGCTGCCCCTCTCTGTATCCGAGAGCTCATCCGCTGCCGTAAGCACAGCTTTTTCATATTTTGCGGCCACCATCTGAGCTATACGGTCTCCATCGTTTATCACAAAGGTATCGTCTCCCCAGTTTATAAGCGCGACTTTCACTTCTCCGCGGTAATCACTGTCTATAGTTCCTATACCGTTTACGAGCCCTATGCCGTATTTTATCGCAAGTCCGCTCCTTGCCCTTATCTGCACCTCGTATCCTTCAGGAATTTCAAAAAACAATCCCGTGGGGACAAGCGCTCTTTCTCCCGGTTTTATCTCCATCGGATTTTCAAGATGAGCTCTTATATCCATTCCGGCAGAGCCTTCTGTTTCATACCGTGGAAGTACCCCTGTCAGTGACTTTACTTTAATTTCCATTTTTTACTATCCTTTCTAAATCTATATCTTTCCCTGTCACCGCCGCTCCGCAGTAATCCGTATAATTTCCTATCATTCCAGCAGCCTCTAAAATATCTTCAAGGGTCACTTCATCAAAACCTGACAGCACTTCTTCGTCAGTGTATACTTTATCAAGCAGCAGCTTGTTCTTTCCTATGGAAAACATCCTGCTGTTCACGTTTTCCAGTCCGAATATATATGAACTCTTAACCTGTTCCTTTGCCATCTGCAGCTCTTCCCGGGTAACCCCTTCTTTTCTCAGCTGTCCGATCTCATATTCGATTGCAGACATTGCCTCTTCTGCCTTGTCATGTGCAACTCCGACATAAATACAGAAGAATCCCCAGCTACTCGCAAATGAATTCATCGAATACACCGAATATGCAAGTCCTCTCTCTTCTCTTATGTTCTGAAAAAGTCTGGAACTCATGCTGCCTCCGAAAATGCTGTTCATCAGAACGTAAGTGTAATACTTATCATCGGCAAGGGATACGGAAGGGACTGCAAGGCATATATGGGTCTGCTCTATATCCTTTACCTTTACGCTGAAGCTCTGCTTATACGGCTTGAGTTCTTCTTTTTCCGTTACTTTCTTTTCTCTGAAAGCGGTGAGCTTGTCTTCAAACATCTCCACTATGCGCTCTTCATCGAAATTTCCTACGCAGGTCACTACTATGCTGTCCCTCGCGTACTTAGCATCCATGTAGCCTTTAAGCCTGTCTCTGTCAAGTCCTGCAAGGCTTTCAGGCGTACCCAGTATGGTTCTTCCAAGGGGATTACCGCTTGATACCAGTTCGGATATGGTGTCGTAGACATCATCGTCCGGAGTATCCTTCACCATTTTGATTTCCTCGCATATCACCTGTCTTTCCTTATCCATCTCTTCAGGTGCAAAGCGGGAATTCGTTATCATATCAAGCAGTATTTCCGCGCCCTTATATATGTTTGACGCTAGTGTCTTGATATAGTAGCACGTGGCTTCCTTTCCCGTAAACGCATTGAAAACTCCTCCTATCTTATCTACATCCTCGGCTATTTCTTTTGCCGTCCTTTTTTCCGTTCCCTTGAACATCATATGCTCTATATAATGTGACGCGCCTGAAAACTCTTCTTTTTCATCAGCTGCGCCTGCTCTCACCCATATACCAAGAGCAGCGGACTGAACATAATCCGTCTTTTCCATTATCATATTCGTCCCACACTTCAACTTTCTGACTTTTATCATATCATCCTGCCTTTCTGAAAATCATTATTGTATTTTAACATAAAACCTGTGTTTTTCATATACTGCCATTGAACAATTCAGTATAACTTCATAATTATATGATTTACATCAAGGAGGTAAATAATGAACTGTTCTTGTATATCGCAAAACCATACGAACGATAACTGCACAAGCAGGCGACTGCGACAACCTGACGCTCGACATGGAGACCGTCATCTCCGGCAAAATATCTTTTCCGCTTTTCTTTGCGGAAAAAATACGGAAAATAAGGAAAAAGAAAAAGAGCCTGAAAAAAGTTCAAGCTCTATGATAAAGGATATTATTTTATCGGCCGTCTCTGCACTGTTCGTAGCATTATCACTGCCGTCTTTCTCAGTCTGCGTACTCCTTTTCTGCATTCTCCTGAGCAGGAACGGGTATCGCTTCAGGCGCTACGGGAGCAGGCTCGGTCTCTTTTATGAGATGTCCTGCAAGGATTTCATAAAATCCCGCCATACTTGAATAAGTATATGCAATAACAGGTGTCATGAACAGTCCGCCTATTATGCTTATGAGGATGCCCGGCACTCCTGTTATCTCCAGTGTATCGGCGGCGGCGACCAGTATGCTTTCAGGAATTGAAGCAAGTATCATCCATCCTATGAAAGAAAGACGCAGGCAGAAATATTTTGCTTTATTGCCCTGCATCATCATCTTGCTCTCATTCATGCACTCTCTTATTCCTTTTTCCGGATTGTCCGCGAGGATAAAGTATGCCTGACTGTATCTTATCGCCGCTATTATTCCCGGTACGACGAAGAGAAGCGACCATAAAAAGATGAACACCGACTGGAATACCATCAGTCCTATAGCCTTGCCGAATCTTTCAAATCCTAAAAATATGTCGGAAACAACTACAGTCCGCTTTCTGAACATCGCAAGAAAAAACAGAGTTATTCCCAGACTCAGCGGACCCGCAACCAGCAGAATGTATATACCGCTCAGAGGAGAATATTTAGGGAGACTGTTGTATATGCTGCTGTACGTATCTACTCCCATATATGTCCCTGAACTTGTAACGTAAAGGTCGCCTACATTTATACCAAACAGTGCGTTGAATATATCAGGAGGCGCCTCAAGACAGAGCATGTAGATTATCGCTACTGTTATCGCTGTCTTCCATTTGCCCGAAAGGGCGTTTCTGCCGAGAGCTCTGAGATTGTTGCTCGGCTCCGTTATTATTATGTTGCCCATCATGTTGTGCTGCATATCATACCTCTTTCAAATAACCGAATTATCGCAGGTGTTATAATAACATACCTTAATACAGATTTGCAAATATTTCTCTTATTTCATAATCTTCAAGGTAAACGTAATTGTTTGCCAGAAGCCTCTGCTGATTTTTGACAGTAGATTCGGTAAACTCATCTATCTGTTTTTCCGTCATGCCGTATTCCCTGAGAGGTTTCTTCGCTATAAGTCTGTTAAGCAGATTTTCAAGCTCGTCATACACATCGTCTTCCGAACATCCCAGCTCCGATGCAAACACACGGTTTATCTCTGCGATTTTCCCATCAGGCGCCTTTTTCATGTACATTTTGAAAACCTCGGTAAAAAGCTGATAATTAGCTTCCCCATGCGGTACATGGAAGGTGCCGCCGAGAGCGTACGACATAGCGTGCACCGCCGCGCACCCTGCGTTTCCGAAGGCTATCCCTGCATAATTGGCAGCAAAGCAGAAGCTTTTGAGAAGGTCCTTCCTGTTTTCTCTGCTATTGCCTCCGCGTCCAGCAATTGTCCTGTACCCTCTGATGATAGTTTTTATCGCGCTGAGCGAATACATTTCAGTAAACGGAGACGCCTTCGGTGACAGGTAGCTCTCCGAAGCATGTATAAGAGCATCGATGGAGCTTGTGGCAAACACATAGTCAGGAAGGTTTTCCAGAGCTTCGGGAATCAGCACTGCTTTATCCGCATATGTTTCCTCCGCCGCCAGTCCCATTTTGACATTAAGGGATTTTAGCTCGGCTATGGCTACATTTGTCACTTCAGAGCCGGTCCCGCATGTAGTAGGTATTGCTATCAGTTCTCTTTCCTTCACAGGCTTCTCTTTTCCCGTAAATATATCTACGCTCTTTCCTTTTATCTCAAGAGCAAGCACTTTGCAGACGTCCACTATCGTACCTCCGCCAAAGGCTATTATTCTTCTGCCTCCCAGCTTTTTCAAATCAGCCGCCATCGCATCTATGATTTCGTCGGTAGGCTCTCCGCTGCCGTATTCATCATGAAAAAGAATTTTGGCATCTGAGCCGATCGCTTTGACGTATCTGTCATATATGTAGCTCTCTGTCACTATGACATCACCTTTTCCAAGACCTGATTCTTCAGCAAATTTCTCAAAGGTATCGAAATAGCTTATCTCAGGTACTATTCTCAATGCTTTCATTATCTTCACTCTTCTTTCACTGTAAAAACTGATTATTTAATGAGTGCTCAATATCTTTTTCGCGATATCCAGAAGTTCATCACTGACCGAATCATCCAGCACTACATCCTCTACGCCCTCAACATCTTCAAGCACAGCAGCTTTTACCACATCATTTTTCAGATTTATTATATATCTTGCCTTATTGTTTTTCAAGGGTATATAATGGTAGCATAATCTCATGCAGGAAAGGATTCACCGTGAAAAACACTTCCAGTAAAGTGATAATAATCACTTCATACATAGAAAACAGCTTCGATATGAAAGCTTCAGTCTCCTCCGGGGATTTCATCATATGCACCGACGGCGGATATGATATCGCCCGCAAGGAAGGCATCTGTCCGAATCTTCTCATCGGCGACTTCGACTCGATAAAATCCGATACACCTGCCGATATCAGGACAGAGCGGTTTGCTCCGGAAAAAGATTTTACCGACCTCGAACTTGCTCTGAAAATCGCTGTCGAAACAGATTCTAAGACAGCTGAAATCTGGGGAGGTATGGGCGGCAGACTCGATCATACGATAGCAAATATCCAGCTTCTGGCAAAATACACCGCTTTTTTCAGCTCCCTCATCATGAAGGACGGATGTAACTCATGCTTCGCCGTGTACGGCGGAGACGATCTGCACATCGAAATACCGGCTTCAGACGGCTGCTACATATCCCTTCTCTCACTCACAGAAAAATGCTGCGGCGTATGTATAGACGGCGTTAAATATCCTCTTTCAGACCATACTCTCGTAAACACTTTTCCTCTGGGAGTGAGCAATGAATTCGCCAAAGAAAAAGCCGTTCTTTCTTTAAAGAGCGGCACTCTTCTGATCGTCATATCTGAAAAATAAAATCTATTGTTCATCTGCCCAGGCGAGCACGCTTTTCACGGCCCGCCTCCATCCGCTGAGTAGAGACTCTCTCCTTGCTCCATCCATATGAGGCTCATAAACCACGTCGGTACGCCAGTTTGAGAGAATATCACCATGATTTTTCCAGTATCCTGTAGCAAGACCGGCAAGATATGCCGCCCCCAGAGACGTCGTTTCAATACATTCAGGTCTGTACACCGGCATATCCATTATATCCGCCTGAAACTGAAGCAGAAATCCGTTGACGCTGGCTCCTCCGTCCACTTTGAATTTTGATATGCCGCGTCCCATATCATCCTCCATTGAACTTATCAGATCCTTTGTCTGATAAGCCATCGATTCCAGAGCAGCTCTGACTATGTGGTTTTTATTCACACCCCGCGTAAGCCCCACTATAGCTCCTCTCGCATAAGGGTTCCAGTACGGCGCGCCCAGACCTGTAAACGCCGGGACTATGTACGCTCCCGCAGTATCTTCTACCTTTTCCGCAATCATTTCGGATTCGGCGGCATTATCAAGAAGCTTCATCTCATCTCTCAGCCATTGTATTGTGGCTCCCGATATGAACACGGAGCCTTCGAGAGCATAGCTCACTTCTCCTCCAACGCCCCATGCTATCGTCGTTATCAGTCCGTTTCTCGATTTTACTGGAAATTTTCCCGTATTTGCAAGCATGAATCCGCCTGTTCCGTAAGTGTTTTTAGTCTCTCCTTCATCAAAACACGCCTGACCGAAAAGAGCTGCCTGCTGGTCTCCAGCAGCGCCCGCTATTTTTATCGGTCCTCCGAAGATTCTCGCATCGCTTTCCGCATATACCATGCTCGACGCTCTTACCTGCGGAAGCATTATATCTGGTATATCAAGCTTCTTAAGTATATCCTCGTCCCATTTGAGTTCATATATATTGAACATCATCGTTCTTGATGCATTGGAATAATCCGTTATATGTACTCTGCCTCCCGTAAGCTTCCAGATAAGCCATGTTTCTACAGTTCCAAAGAGCAGTTCTCCCCTCCTTGCCCTGTCGTATGCGCCTTCGACATTTTCCAGTATCCATTTGAGTTTTGTGGCAGAAAAATAAGGGTCAATCAGAAGTCCCGTTCTTTCCTCAAAAAAACTGTCCATTCCCCGTTCTTTGAGCTCTCTGCAGTATTCGGACGTCCTTCTGCACTGCCACACTATGGCATTGTATACAGGTCTGCCTGTTTCCCGATCCCAGACAACCGTGGTTTCTCGCTGATTGGTTATGCCGATAGAATCTATATTCGCATAAGTCGCCTTTATCTTGAGCATCGCTTCCTGAGCTACGCCTATCTGCGTAGACCATATTTCCATAGCATCATGCTCGACCCAGCCTTCCTTGGGATATATCTGTCTGAACTCTTTCTGAACAGAACTTATCTGCTTTCCCTCTCTGTCGTATATTATGCATCTTGCACTCGTCGTCCCCTGATCCAGGGCCATAACGTATTTCTTTTCTTTCATTTAAACAAACTCCGCCATTATTCTGTTGGATATATCCATGCCTCTTTCCGACAAGTAAAGCCTGTCATCGTTATATATGAGCATACCTTTATACTTTTTTACTGTATCCATATCGTATACATCAAAGAATTCTTCACCGAAAGCTTTCTTGAATTGCCTTAGGCTGAATCCTTCAGCTTTTCTTAATCCTGTGAATACGAAGATACCCATTTCTTCCCGCTTTGAGTATTTTTCTTCGCTTTCAGGTTCCACGGGAGATATATTTTCCCTTACAGCTGCTAGATAATCCGGCATTTCACTGTAATTTCTGAATCTTCGTCCGTCCGCAAAGGAGCTGGCTCCGAGCCCCAGTCCGAGATATTCCTCATAGGACCAGTATTTCATATTATGTCTGCTTCTGTGACCGGCAAGCGCCGCATTGGATATCTCATAATGCTCGTATCCATGTTTTTTCATCATGCGGAGCGCGGTATGATACATCTCTCTGTCATATGTATCCGGCATGGTTTTCATCCTGCCTGCCTTGTACATGTCGTAGAATTCTGTTCCCTGCTCAATCTGCAGACTGTAGAGCGATATATGCTCAGGTCTCAGAAATATACACTGGCGCACCGTATCCTTCCACATTTTCATACTCTGCCCGGGAATTCCGAACATGATATCGAGATTTATATTCTCAAAGCCTTCCTTTTTTGCTTTCTGATATGTATAGAAAGCATCGTTTTTGTTATGTATCCTGCCGAGAAATTCAAGCACATCGTTTTCAAAGGACTGGACACCAAGATTCAGTCTGTTGACGCCTTTTCTCAGGTATCTTTCCATTTTCTCGTCGGAAAGTGTTGCAGGATTTGCTTCGATGGTTACTTCTGCATCTTTCACAATATTGAAGTTGTCTTTCAGACAATCCAAGATCCTCCCCATATCCCATTCTGACAATACCGACGGAGTCCCGCCACCTATGTACACGCTGTCCACTTCCCTGTAGCGGAAATTTTCCGACCTTATTTTTATTTCGGTCATCAGCGCCTCGACGTATTGCAACAGGACCTTTTCTTCATTGCACCGGAAAGACAGAAAATCACAATACCTGCATTTCCTTACACAAAATGGTATATGAATGTACAATCCCAGATTATTTGTTGTCATCATATTTCAATACCGCGGTGAACGCCTCCTGCGGCACATCTACAGTACCGAACTGGCGCATTCTCTTTTTCCCTTCCTTCTGCTTTTCAAGCAGCTTTTTCTTCCTCGAAATATCTCCTCCGTAACATTTCGCTATAACATCCTTTCTGTACGCTCTCACGGTTTCCCTCGCTATCACCTTCTGCCCTATCGATGCCTGAATAGGCACTTCAAACTGATGCATGGGTATTATCTCCTTGAGTTTTGAGCATACGAATCTTCCCCTGGCATATGCTTTCGATTCATGCACTATCATAGAAAAAGCATCCACGAGTTCCTTATTGAGCAGTATATCGAGTTTTACCACCTTTGAAGGCTCATATCTTGAAAATTCATAGTCCAGAGAGCCGTATCCTCTCGTCTTAGATTTAAGAGCGTCAAAAAAGTCATATATGACTTCGTTAAGCGGCATATCGTAGTGGAGCTTTACACGATTTTCCGTTATATATTCCATATTGAGCATCCTGCCTCTCCTGTCCTGGCAAACCTCCATGATATTGCCCACATAATCCTTTGGAACCATTATATCCGCCTTGACCATAGGCTCCTCGATATGGTCGATTAGAGCAGCATCGGGAAGATTTGAAGGGTTCTGTACCATTTGAACTGACCCGTCGTTCATCACCACTTTATATATTACGCTCGGTGATGTTGTGACTACAGCAAGGTCAAATTCACGTTCCAGTCTCTCCACTATTATTTCCATATGAAGAAGTCCCAGAAATCCGCATCTGAACCCGAATCCGAGAGCTGTCGATGTTTCCGGTTCAAAGTGAAATGCCGCATCATTTACCTGTAGCTTTTCAAGAGCATCCTTTACGTTCTCATATTTCTCCCCTTCAGCAGGATAAATACCGCAGTAAACCATAGGCTGCACTTTTTTATAGCCCGGCAGTGCTTTCTCAGCGGGCATGGCGTCAAGCGTTACCGTATCGCCGACTCTCGCATCCGCTACACGCTTTATACTCGCGCATATGTATCCCACTTCTCCCGCTCTCAAAACATTTCTTTCCACATGTCCCGGAGAATATACGCCTACCTCAGTCACTTCGTATTTCTTTCCGGTATTCATCAGGCGTATTATGTCGCCCTTTTTCACAGCACCGTCAAATACTCTCGTGTATACCACCACACCTTTGTAATTATCGTAATAGGAATCGAATATGAGTGCTTTCAGTCTTCTGTTTTCATCTCCGTCGGGTGCCGGTATATCTTTTACAATTTTTTCAAGCAGCTCTTCTATGCCTGTCCCTTCTTTTGCCGAAACAAGCGGCGCATCCTCCGCATCCACGCCTATTACATCTTCTATTTCCTTCTTCACTTCATCCGGTCTTGCAGACGGCAAATCTATCTTGTTGAGTACCGGAAGTATTTCCAGGTCCTCATCCATAGCAAGGTATACATTCGCAAGAGTCTGCGCTTCTACTCCTTGGGTGGCGTCCACCACAAGTACTGCCCCTTCGCATGCCGCAAGGCTCCTTGAAACCTCATATGTAAAATCAACATGTCCTGGAGTATCTATCAGATTGAATATATATTCATTGCCGTCCTTCGCATTATATACGAGCCTCGTTGTCTGCAACTTTATCGTTATCCCTCTCTCTCTCTCCAAATCCATGTTGTCGAGAAACTGCTCACGCATTTCTCTTTTTGACACCAGTCCTGTTTTTTCTATTATTCTGTCTGCCAGCGTAGATTTTCCATGGTCTATATGCGCTATTATGCTGAAATTTCTTATAAACTGTTTATAATCCTTCATATATGCCCTCAATATCGTAAATTCCAGTTTTCACCATATGCCTATTTTATCGAAAAAACCTTTATTTTTCAACATTTAAAACTAAATTTCCGTTCTCGGTCCAAGAGCATCGGGAGTCACAGTATCGTTTCCCAGACCTGCCACCATCACTTTCACTGCCGTTCCTTTCTAACAGGATTTCCCCCTTGCAAAATGCCTTTTATTCATATATACTTATTTTGTGATTTTAGGCTATAAATAAAGAAAGTGGGGTAAATTTAATGGCAAACATAAAATCAGCAAAAAAAAGAATCCGTGTTATCGACAAGAAAACCGCAAGAAACAGACGTATCAAAGGTCATCTCAAGACTATACTTAAAGCGTACGACGCTGCTCTTGAAGCCGGAGATATGGAAACTGCAAAGGAAAAGCTGGCTTTAGCGGAGAAAAAGCTCATGCAGGCTGCCGCTAAGCATACTATCCATAAAAATGCAGCAGCAAGAAAGGTTTCAAGATTAACCAAGAGATTCAACAAGGCTAACGCCTAAGTCTCACCCGTCCCCACCGGTGCATAAGTTAAATGCACGAAGATGAGCGATGAACATAATAAGTTCAGAAAAAAGATGGATGTGTCTCCCATCTTTTTTTATACCGTTAGAAAGGAGTTTCCCATGTCGGAGAAAATACCCGACGCTGCAAGAAACATCAAGGCGCAGATAGCCAATCTCGGAGAATAGGACTCCATAGTGCTTATAATGGTCTGCATTCTGCAGTGTCAAAAGTTAACAAAATTATAGCTTTAAAAAATATACCGAAAGTTCAGAGAACATTTTGGCTTTCGTCCATTACTGTGTTATACTGATTATAAGTTATACAAAACATATGGTCGGCTCTGCCAGACGATTTGACAGATTATTATTTGAAAGGATTGTTATGAGCACACATATAGAAGCAAGAAAAAATGATATTGCCGAATCCATACTACTCCCAGGAGACCCGCTGAGAGCTAAATTCATAGCTGAAAACTTTCTCGATTCACCGAAATGCTACAATAATATAAGAGGCATGCTCGGTTATACCGGCACATACAGGGGCGTACCTGTTTCCGTACAGGGAACGGGAATGGGAATGCCGTCAATGGGCATATATTCGTGGGAACTTATAACCGAATACGGCGTTGAAAATCTCATAAGAATAGGTACTGCCGGCTCCTTTCACGAAGATGTCAGAATACGTGATATAGTGGTAGGGATCGCAGCATCGACAGATTCAAATTACATACATGCATTCGATGTTCCCGGCAATTACGCGCCATGTGCAAGCTACAAACTTCTCGATACCGTATCGCAGCTTTCTTTAGAGCTGGAAATACCATTTAAAGCCGGCAATATAGTGTCATGCGATGTGTTTTACGAGCTTAAAGAAAACTGGTGGAAAAGATGGGCTTCCATGAATGTCCTTGCTGTTGAAATGGAAGCCGCGGCATTGTACATGAACGCAGCATACAATCGCGTGAACGCTCTTGCCATTATGACTGTCAGCGACCACTTTGTCACCGGCGAAAAAGCGAGCGCCAGAGAACGACAGGAGGATTTCACCGCAATGATGAGGCTGGCACTTGCAGCCGCAATAAAATAAACGCTGTCAGAATTATATATTTGGAGGTACTTAAATGAAAATTCTGGAATCTGCCGAAAACTATCTTGAATCCATACTCATATTAAAAGAAGAAAAGGGACAGGTCCGCGCCATAGATATCGTCAATTACCTTGGCTTCTCAAAGCCGAGCGTAAGCATAGCGCTAAAGCAGCTTGAAAGTAACGGTTATATAAATCGTGACGATGACGGTTTCATCGCTCTCACGGAA
Organism: uncultured Oscillospiraceae bacterium; assembly: GCA_964473095.1. Classification (GTDB taxonomy): domain Bacteria; phylum Bacillota; class Clostridia; order Peptostreptococcales; family Anaerovoracaceae; genus Lentihominibacter. The sequence continues at coordinate 19,921 of CAYYMY010000014.1, forward strand.
GACGGGAGGAAGATCGCTGAAAATATATATGAAAGACACCGTCTTCTTACGGATATGTTGATAAAACTCGGCGTATCCGCTGACACTGCGCGGCAGGATGCATGTAAAATAGAACACTATCTGAGCCATGAGACGTTCAATTGCATCAAATCCCATTACAAAAGCAATTCCTGATGCGAACACCTCTGCGGGTACACCGCTCAGACGCATGAGCGACTAATGAGCGACAAAAACGGCAGGAAAACAATCCTGCCGTTTTTAATTATCTTTTTACCTGCTTCTTTTCTCTTGCAAAGTACGCACATACGATGAGAAGTATGAGTGTAAAGGATATCACGGTTATGAAGATAAGCGCCGCAGGACTACTGCCGTCATAAGTCTGCGGACTTCCTCCGGCTTTTCCCGCCTCTCTCTTCAGCCTGTTGAAGACGTTTATTTTCTTCTCCACCACTTCCGTATCCTGACCTGCGTATACAAGCGCCGCATTTATCGGCTCGCTTAAGATATATTCGTCTGGAGCTGTTTTTTCCACAACATTATAAGGCCCGAGATATAATTCTTTACTGCTTACGTTGCCGTTGAAGTCAGTCCTTATAGTATCAACCACTTCTCCCTTTTCAGCTCTGACCGTACCGTCAGGAGTAATGATGTCCGCTAAAGCTATTATATCGAAATCTATACCTCCCATAGCTCTTTCTCTTATATCAGCCCAATCATCATTATGTCTGTATTCTCCCATCTTGCTTATGGTTATTATCCCCTTCTGCGGAATATTCTTCTGTTCAACGGTAATATTCTCTGTCTTTCCGTCCACCGTAAATGTCAGGGCTTCTTTTGCCACCACGTATCCTTTGGGAGCTTTTATTTCTTCAAGTATATAATTGCCCGCCTGCAGCTTTTCCCCTATCGTGACTTTTCCTTCATCGTCTGTGCTGTATATATCGCCGTCCGGATTTTTCATGTCTTCCGATACATATTTATCGATATCCGTACATTTCACCTTGTATTCCGTCCCTTCTTCAGGCACTGTCTTTCCTGTCTCGCCGTCTTTTTTCACAACGGTCGTTTCCGCAGGAGTATCGGTTTTCAATTTCATATAAAATTCCGGCGGAGAGGCTGAGCCCGTAGCCACTACCTGAAAATCTCTATTCACGTTGTTATTCCATATGAGCAGATTTTCCGCCGAGGAACCCTCATCGGTTATCCTTTTGACTTTAATGATTTTTTCTCCTTCTATATATTCACCGACCGTGAAGCTGTGGATGTCGCCGCTTTTGGAATACTCTACGTCCGCTTCCTTCCATTTCATATCGAAGTCTTTCCCTTTATCTTCCGCCGTACCATGCCATTTGCGGGTTTCCATGCTGTATTTCAGCATCACCGGTTCTGCCTTTGCCGCAGTCTCCCCTATGAAATCAGGTGTCACAAAATGCTTCTCTATATTTTCCACAATGTAATTATAACACTTTTCCGCGGCCCGCCCTTCTATATATCTGTAAAAGAAATCCGCAGGCATGCCGTGCGCCGCATTCAGTTTCGTTCCGGTTATCCTTCCGTTTCCGTCACGTTCAAAAACTCTTATCTGCTGCTGTGCTTCCCATATCATCATCTGCGTTGCAAAATAATAATCCTCATCGTTCACTCCCGATGCAGGAAGTTCATTTTTTCCGTTTTTTCCGTAATAGGTCACAGCCAGTATCAGCTTCTTCACATCTTCCGGCAAATGACTGAAATATACCGTATCAGCCATATATCCGCTCGCCGTATATGAAGTCCTCGCTCTCAGTTCGGCATCGAATTCCACACAATATCCTTCTCTCACTTCTCCTGTGGATGTATCCGTGAGTACCATGTGACGTCTCTTGGAAAGTTCCTCTCCGCTGATTTTTTCCACATATGTGCTTCCGTCCTGATTGTAAAACAGAACGCTTCCGTTCAGATCCACAGTATAATATTTGTTTTCAACGCCTTTGAGATATCCGTCAAAGGATACCTGCGCTATATCGCCCGCCTGAAGAGCTCTGCTCTCATCAGGTATAAAAAGCAACTGCACGCCCATAATCACAGTCAGCATGAATACTGCGGCTTTTCTAGCAAAACATCCCTTCTTTTCATACATTTTATTACCTCTTTTCCCATAATTCTTACTGTCATATATCCCTTCTCTGTACCTACCACACTTTTATATCGTCTTTGAGTTTTTCATACGTCTTATCTCCTATTCCCGACACATTTTTCAAATCTTCCGGGTCTGTAAATCTCCCGTTCTCATTTCTGTAGTCGATTATCTTCTCCGCTGTTACAGGTCCTACGCCATCAAGCTCCTGAAGCTGTTCGGAATCCGCGGTATTTATATTTACTTTGCCGTCGGAATACCCCTGTACGCTTCCTCCTGATACTGTATTGCCTTCAATATCGACTACGGATGACGGTATATATATCTTCTCTCCGTCGCTTACGAAGGCAGCTCTGTTTATATCAGTTATATCCGCATTTTCCGTAAGGCCTCCCGCCGCTTCAATAGCATCTGAGACTCTGCTCCCATCCTCAAGCTCCACAACTGACGGATTTACCACTTCACCTCCAACGTCCACGAAAATATCTGCTTCAGATTTCGTCTCTTCTATGGCGATCTCCTTCGTCTCCTCTTTCTCACCTCCTCCCTCATCTCCTAAAATGAATACAAAGATCCCGATCACTATTACCGCCGCTACAACACCGCATTTAGCGATAACATCCTTGTTTTGCCTGATAAATTTCTCTATATCTTTGCTTTCCTTTAAAAAATCCAATATTTTTTTCATCCGCATCACCCCTTTCCGCATATCTTTTCCAGTATTTTACATTTATTTTTAATATTTGTCAATATTTTCCATTCAAAAAAAGACAGCGGAATAAAATCCACTGTCACTTTAAAAAGCTGTCCTATTAAAATCGCACATTTTATGCGTCAAAACTTGTATATATCTTTTCTCTCGCTACATCGATCGCGCTCCTGTCCGTATTTATCCCGAATTTTCTTTTTATCGAATCTATGACAAGCTCGGGGCTCAGATTAGAAACGCTTCCCGAATCTAGGGTCATATTCACTGTGAGAAAAGCACCCGTATCTTCATCCGTCTGTATGAAATCCATGCTTCTTATCATAGGCTTTATATCTGTCTCTTCCGCCTCTTTTTTCTTCTTTCTCCGCTTCATAGCCGTTATGGTTTTCTGTCCCATATATGCCTCTCTGATTTCATCATCGCTCATATCTATTTTCCTATCTAAAGGTATACGCACTCTGTATTCAGCAGCTTTCGTGAGCGCCGCCAGAGTTTTTGACAGGCCATCTGCTCTCCTGCAGCCTGTTATTTCGATTCCTTCGGGCAGCAATCCCGTCAGAGTATTCTTTACATCATCAGGAGCATGATCCTCCGCAGTTTCAAACTCCATCAGCTCACGCACTCCTCTGTAGCCTAAAGACAGCGGCTGGGCAAACCCCATTTTGGGATGAGGATTGAATCCTTTTGAATATTCCAGTCTGATATCGGCTCTTTTGAATGTCCGGTTGAAAAGACGCATCATATCAAGATGAGATATGTAGCACATGGTGCCGGTTTTGGAAAATTCCACTATATATTTAGACATCTGCATTTCCTTTCTCAGCTTCACTGAAACATTCCGCATACCTGTTTATACCGCACCCTTCACACCCGAGACGGCAGTCCGAGGTTACCTGGGCACGTTTTGCTTTCTCATTTTCTCTGACAAGAAACTCTCTGTCTATCAATGGGTCTATTATGTCCCACGGCAGCAGCTCATCATATCCTCTCTCACGAAAAGCGTAAAAATCCATATCAATTCCCGTATCGCTGAATGCCTTTTCCCAAAGGTCGTATCTCAAATGCTCGCTCCAGCTGTCAAATTTGCAACCGAGTCTGAATGCCCTTTCTATTGCTTTTCCTACTCTTCTGTCCCCTCTTGCAAACACCGCCTCAAGATTGCTCGTATTAGTTTCATGATAGTTGAAATTCACCCCTTTGATGCGAAGTCTGCCCGACAGGTAATCATGCTTTCTGATAAATTCTTCCGATCTGTTCTGAGCTGCCCACTGAAACGGCGTATGCGCTTTGGGAACAAAATTCGACAGACTCACAGTGACGCGGAATCTTCCGCCCTTTCTTCCTCTCAATTTAAAATTGAGATCGATTATATCCTGCGCAAGCTTTCTTATACTTTCCAGATCCTCGTATGCTTCTCCCGGAAGTCCCGCCATAAAGTAAAGCTTTACATGCTCCCATCCAAGCTCTATAGCCTGTCCGACAGCATTCATTATATCATCCTCCGTAATATTCTTGTTTATTATGTCTCTTAAACGCTGACTTCCTGCCTCCGGTGCAAATGTAAGTCCCGATTTTCTGTAGCCCTGTATTTCATCCAGCACTTTAAAGGAAAAGGAATCAAGCCTAAGAGACGGCAGTGACAGCGCTACGTTTTTCTCCGCACATGACTTCATAAGCTCAGTTGCAAGCTCTTCAAATTCCGAATAATCGCTCGTTGACAGAGACAGCAGCGAAAGCTCATCATGTCCGGTATTTTCAAGCTGCCTCTCTGCAAGGCGTTCTATGTTTCCCTTTCTTCTCTCTCTTACAGGTCTGTATATCATTCCCGCCTGACAGAATCTGCACCCCCGCGTGCAGCCTCTGAAAGTTTCAACGACAGCCCTGTCATGTACCGTTTCTATGAACGGAACTACCGGCTTTTCAGGAAAATACTGCCTGTCCAGATTTTTGACCAGCGCCTTTCTCACCCTGTCAGGAGCTTTATCGTAAATCTTCGTTATATTCTTTAAAGTACCGTCGCCGTTGTATTCAGGCTCATAAAATCCCGGTACGTATACTCCGTCAAGAAGACATGCCTTTTCAAGAAATTCTCTCTTGGTAGCACAGTCCTTTTTTATCATGCATATGTCTTCTATCAGCTCTTCTCCGTCTCCAACCATGAACATATCTATAAAGTCGGCAAGCGGCTCCGGATTGAAAGCACAGGGCCCTCCGGCAACAATCAGAGGATACTCCTCTCCCCTGTCTTCTCTTCGTACGGGAATCTCTCCCAGATCCAGCATGTTGAGCACATTGGTGTACGAAAGCTCGTACTGAAGCGTGAAGCCCAGTATGTCGAGCTCATCGACAGGTGTGAATGTTTCAAGGGTAAACAGCTTCCTTCCTCTCTCACGCATCATATCTTCCATGTCAAGTCCGGGAGCAAAAACTCTCTCACAGTAAATTTCATCATTTTTGTTCAATATACCATAGAGTATCTGTATGCCCAGATAAGACATGCCTATCTCATATATATCCGGGAAAGCGAAACCGAATCTGACAGAGACCTTTTCAGGGTCTTTTTTGACCATGTTTATCTCTCCTCCTGTATATCTCGCCGGCTTCTCCGCTTTCCTAAGCATCTGTTCAAGTTCTTTGTCTATCCTTATCATTTCACTGCTTTCCTGTGTTTTTCTATTATATCGTCCATAGACATACCGACAGCTTCTGCTATCTGCCGGATAAATCTTTCGGTTTCTTTTTTCTTTTCAAGTATGACAGGTCTGGCTTCAGGATGTCCGTTCTTTTCAGCCTTGTTTATGATATAATCTATCCGCTCGTCTATCCCCACGTATCTGTCCTCTTTGACCAGCCTGTCTCCGAGGCATACCAGATCCGTCTCATCAGCATTTTCAAGCTGAGAAAACGGCGAATACGTCATATGTACTTTTATTATATCCGCTTCTTTTTCATAGCCGAGCCTTCTGACAATTTCCGCTCCGACTTCCCAGTGCTTCTCCTCTGTTCTCGCTATATCGTGAAGCATTCCTGCCGCCCTTATCAAATCGAGATTGAAAGTAAATCCCTTTGCGTTGAGCTCCTTTCCGATGGCATATGCAGTGTCCGCGACCGCCGTGCAGTGTCGCTGCACATGAGACGGAGTACCGTATTCGTTCAGAAATTTTCTGCATTCCTCTGTAGTTGGATGTTTCATATATTTTTATCCTCTGCATATAAAAATCATAATCCGCTTATCTGATGCCTTCTCAAATTTAATAATAATCTTCATCGAAATACTCAAACTCAAAGTCTTCTATCTTAATGATATCTCCGTCCTCTATCCCCATTTCTTTCATTTTTTCTATCGCTCCGCTGTTTTCTATATATTTATACAGATATCTAAGCGATCCCGAATCGTTGAAATTGGTGGAATTGAATATTTTCAAAAGCTGTTGCCCAGACAGTATGAAGTCCTTTCCGTCAAATTCCACGCTGACTTTTCTGTAATCTTCATCCATATCATCTCTTTCAAAGTCGAACATCTCATATTCTTCTTCCGGTTCAAAATCCAGTTTCTGCAGCATTTCCGCTGCTTCTGAAAGGATTTCTTTAACTCCTGTTTTTGCCGGAGCAGACATAGGAAAGACTTTGCAGCCTTTTTCTTCCACATATTCCTTGAATTCAAGATATTCAGGCGAATCCCTTCCTATAAGATCTATCTTGTTCGCCGCGACTATCTGAGGTTTCCTTATGAGCTTTTCACTGTACTGTCTGAGCTCTTCGTTTATCTTGTCAAAATCCTCGCGCGGATCCCTGCCTTCGCTTCCTGACACATCGACCACATGAATGAGCATCTTGCATCTTTCTATATGCTTTAAAAATTTATGACCAAGTCCCGTTCCAAGATGTGCTCCCTCTATGATGCCTGCTATATCCGCCATTACAAAGCTGGTATCAAATATCTCAACTACTCCTAGATTTGGATTTATCGTCGTAAAATGGTAATTTGCTATCTTCGGTCTTGCACTTGTCGATACCGAGAGGAGAGTGGATTTTCCGACATTGGGAAACCCTATAAGTCCTACATCGGCAATCAGTTTCATCTCCAGGATAACACTTCTTCCCCTGGCAAAGCCTCCGGCTTCCGCAAAGTTGGGAGCCTGCCTTGTCGCAGTGGCATACTTTGCATTGCCTTTGCCGCCTTTTCCTCCTTTAGCCGCCACGAAAGATTCGCCGTTTTCAGTCAGATCTTTCATTACAAGTCCCGACTCCTCATCTATGACTATGGTGCCGACGGGTACTTTTATCACCAGATCCTGGCCGTTTTTACCGAATCTCTTCTTTTTCATCCCGTCCTGACCGTTTTCCGCCTCGTACTTTTTCTTATATCTGAAGTCCATGAGCGTTCTGAGGTTTTCATCCGCCTGAAAAACGATATCTCCGCCCTTCCCGCCGTCTCCGCCGTCAGGACCACCTTCGGGAACAAACGGCTCTCTTCTGAAAGATACTGCTCCGTTCCCGCCTTTTCCTGATTTTATGAATATCTTAGCTCTGTCTACAAACATAAAGCCTCCCTGTAAAACTCATTTTCCTCTACCTGTGTTTTACCGTCAAAAAATAAAGCCCCTACATAATAGGGGCTCAAAAAACCAATCTGCCGATCAACTAAGCTTCTCTCGGATATACGCTTACCTGCTTTCTCTTTTTGTCATATCTTTCAAATTTAACAGCTCCGTCAATCTTTGCAAACAATGTATCATCTCCACCGATCCCTACGTTGTTGCCAGGGTGGAACTTGGTTCCTCTTTGTCTAACCAGAATGCTTCCGGCGCTTACGAACTGACCGTTGCCCGTCTTCACTCCCAAGCGTTTCGACTCACTGTCACGACCGTTCTTCGAGCTTCCTACACCTTTTTTACTTGCCATCGACCAGACACCTCCTTTGCTATATCATCGATTTAAAACTAAACGGTTATTTCCTTTACTTTAAAGCGGCTTGTATAGTTTCAATCATCACCGCATTTGTAGCTTTCTCATCTATTTTGATGTTGTTTTCTTTTGCGAATTCGATGAGCTCTGCTTTTCTCATTGACTTGAGTGCAGGCTTCTTGGCACGCTTTGCATCTGCTTTCACTTCTTCGCTCTTTCCTACTATGGATGTTATCTCCACGAGAGTATACGGCTGTCTGTGACCCTGTTTCTTTCTATAGTCTTTTTTTGCCTTGTACTTGAAGATAACTATCTTCTTGCCTTTCCCTGTCTCAATAACGTTTCCTTCTACGACTGCACCGTCAACATACGGTGCTCCGACTTTAACGTCATCACCGTCTCCAACTACCAGAACTCTGTCGAAGATCACCTTCTGTCCGTCCTCTATACCGAGTTTTTCTACGGCAATCTTATCTCCGTTCTGAACTCTGTACTGTTTTCCGCCTGTTTCAATAATTGCGTACATTATAAAATTTACCTCCTCTATCCAGTCTCGCCTATCGAGGTACGGCCTGCTGCCGTTTTAAAACCTTTTTCGTGCGGCTTACATTCATATATGATACTACATTGTAAACCTGTTGTAAAGTAGAAATTTTCTTAATTGTCAAGACTATTCATTTTCAGCTACAAGATGCAGCTCACTTCTATGTCAGCCGGATTCGGAATGG